>NZ_JBGONQ010000010.1:0-123275 GCF_041439145.1 Vibrio sp. 1F255
AGAAATACGCGAAACGGGGTTGTTCTATCTTTAAATTTAATTACGCAACAAAGCCTCTATTAGTACCGGATTTAACCTATAGAGGGGATATTATAAAAACTTACAACTCAAACCTTGGTTACACCGTCCTAATCGGACCCGATTAATGACTTCTTATCTTTTAGTTAAGGGATCAGACCGCTATTTTTAACTTATCATCCAGAGTCAAAAGTAATGATTGTATTTCTCGAAAAGACATGGTCTCTTGCTTTAAAATTTGTGTTGCGACCGCATCAAGCATAGGACGTTTAGTAGTAAGCTTCTTCTCGATTCTTTCTTGCGCGTTTTCTAACCATGACAACAATGCGGATTCCGCTTTATTGGATAATTCACTATGGCCGATGGCCTGTAGGCGTTGAATGTTTACTGAGCCAATCGTCGGCTCCAAACCAGAGACATAAATAGCTTGTACACACAGTTTTGTCGCTTCATCAATATCATTAGACGCTCCACCGCCAACATTATTTTCATCTCCAAAAAATAGCTTTTCCGCTGCTCTACCGGCAAGAATAACCTCCAATTGCTTTTTCACGTCCTCAGTAGTCAAACTCAGGTTGTCTCCCACCTGGTCAGCCACGACAAACCCTAAGGCCTTTCCTCTGGGCTTAATTGAAACTTGCTTTATTCTTCTCTCAGGAAATAGCCAGTGGATCGCAAGTAGATGCCCCGCTTCATGATATGCCGTTCGGGTTCTGTCTTCATTACTAGTTTTTACCTGCATATTTTGCTTGCCAAATACAACGCGATTAACAGCCTCATGAATGATCAAAGAGTTAACCGCCGTCTTAGACGATACTGCCGAGTAAACGGATTCTTTTATCACTTGATGAAGTTCAGCTCCTGATAACCCACCGGTCATTTGTGCAAAATCATCGCGCATTTCAAGTGCCAGATTCATACCTTTGCCACAAAAAAACCGGTCAAAATAGAGTCCACGCTCTGTCTCGTTGGGGCAACGTATATTGATTACTTCGTCTATGCGCCCGGGCCTAATGAGAGCACTGTCTAGAAGGTCTACATTATTGGTAGCCGCAATGACAAACACAGGATCATCCCCAGAGTCAAAACCGTCAATCTCAGTCAACAGTGTATTAATATTCAACACACCTGACCCGACGTTCTGTGCTGATGCAGAACGTCGGCATGGGGCAATAGAATCGATTTCATCAATAAACACTATCGAAGGGGAGTACTTTCTCGCCGTAACAAATAACTTCCTAATATTTTTTGCGGTTTCACCATATGAACTTGATACTAACTGAGCAGCGCTCATAGAAAAGAAAGGTAATTTGCACTCACCAGCAAGGGCTTTAGCAAGCATTGTTTTTCCATTCCCAGGAGAACCAGAAAAGACGTAGCCTTTAGGTGGTTTAATACCAAATGGCTTGAGTTCATCAGAAGATTTTACCCATTTAATTGCTCGTCTAAGTTGGGATTTTTCAGCATCTAAACCAATGACATCATCAAATGACATGTTTGGAATTTCGAGGTTAAATAAAGAATCCTTTCCAAGGTCTACACGATCAATTTTTTGCTTGTACCCAATACGCCTAAACACAACCTCAACTGTATCTCCGTTGCGAACAACTTCGGAATTATACTGTACGACTTCACCTCGACGCTTGAGTCGGAGTAAAACTCGCTCTGACATGATCCTGTGAAGAATTGTGTTTGTTACTTGTTCAAGCCCTCTTGTTAAAGATGAGCCTTCTAGATAAAAATGCTGGCGTGTGATATGTCGTAATTGTGAGTTTTTCTGCCCTAAGCTTGATTTTTCTGGCTTTACATCAATTGAGTCCAGCGTGCCTTCAGCATTGTCGCTCACGATATAATGACTATATTTATCATTTGAAGGGTATGAGTAGTCACTAATATCGCTATGACGACCAGAAGTTCGCAAAGAAGGTAAATGGCCTACTGCGACTTTTGCCTGATGCGTATCCAAACTGTAACTAAACACAATTAAATCACTATAGATGCTGCTTAATTTTTCGGCAAATACATTCGAATCATCTTTGGATAATGCATGGACATTAACAAGTAATGCATCAAAGCCCGCATTATCAATACGACTTTCCAGTGCTTCAATCGAAGAAAAGTGTGTAATTTGGCATAGAGAATCATCTAGATGAAATTCACTGAAGAGTCTATCTGAACTATCCAATACGGCGATGTTCAAGATCTGGCCATCATTGGCATTTTCAGCTAGCTTAACTGAAATTTTAATCTTTTGGCTGTCCACATCAAGTTGCGTAATAGCACGATTAATAAGATCAGCCTTTACCATTGCAACTGCCGCTTGCACGCTCCGAGGAGCCATCTTTGCGCCTAGTGTTTCCAGAAGAAAACCCGCAAATTCTTCTGGGAATGTAAAAGAAATGTCTTGATGAGATACCGCCTCAAAATCTAGGTGTTGCTTCGTTATATCGATCAAGTGGTTAACTTTCACTTCTTCAAAAATGACTGCATTACCTTTCATTAAGCGGTTAACAAACTCCGGAGACATTTGGCTAACATTATCCCCTGAATCTTCACGCAAAAGTTCGAATGGGCATACATCTTCTACCCGCATATTTTTCGTTATTAGATCAGCTCCGAGGTTGGTCGTAAAAACACACACACATTGAGAAAAGTCGACCGTTTCTTGAGTCGTGTTGTCCTTCGCTTTACCATCACTAAGCACAGACAACAGCGATTGCAATACGACTGGGTGGGCTTTTTCAATCTCGTCAAAGATCAGAACTTGTCTCGGTTGAGCTTTCACACATGAAGTTAATACGCCCATACTCGGTGAGGTATACTGAATACCTACACCAAATAATCTCATCGCATCTTTTCTATTCGTATAACTTTCCATGTTAAATGTATTGTACTCATAACCCGCTTCAGCAACTTGGCACAAAGAGACTGAGAGTTCCTCCGCCAACATAGTTTTGCCAACTCCAGATGGGCCCATAAAGGTAAAAATATTTCTTGGCCCTTTTGGTACATCGATTAAACTCGACATCAAGCCTTTTGATATCTCATTTATGGCCTTATGCTGGCCTTTTACCGTCTTGGTTAAAGATTCTTCAATCTGATTTATGTGCCTTGCGCCGCTTATCAATTGATTGGTTTTACGGTTGCTTGAAAGAAAATGATTCACGTCTGCATGGCTCAATTCACTCATACTTTCTAGCCAAACGACAACGTCAAAAAAACCATCCTCACAAGCACCCGCAAATGACCGCTTAATAAATTCATCGGATGTGAGTTTTGATGTTTTTCGTTTTGCTTCAGCATACCAACCCGGTGAATCTTCCCGCGAAAGAACCGTAGCTTTGTTCGCGAGTAATTCTCTAAGATGATAAATTGATTGTTCGAATCGGATCGAATACTGAGGAACACCGAAATAATTGGCTAGCCTTTGCATGCTGTCTGAATGCCCAAGAATAGCAGCTAATACGACCTTTGGATCAAAGTCTAAATCGCCATCCAATACATCAAACTGGTCCGTGGACAAAGTTGACATACGCTCTGCGACAGTTAAATAGGTTAATTCATCAAAAAACTGCTTACCTGATTGGTCAATACGGCTGTAGTTACCAGTGTATGAAAACATTTTATCCCCCCGACTTTCACTCATTGATTTTCTATATAAAGATTCAAAAAAACTCAGCTCAATATTACTGCTACTGCGTATCACCGCTTCATTCTTATAAACTCTTAATAATTCACTCTTCACTTTCTCTGAAAATTTTTTCGTGTCATACCCATTACGGCTATGCCTTTCTAATACAGAGTCTAAGTAACTAATTCCGCCCATCTCTTTAATGATGGAAAGAAATTTCCTATGATCATAGATAGAACAAATATGCAATTCATACCCAAACATGGCATCATTTTTCTGTCGCAACTCATAGCTTAATAACTTTGTTGATAATCCACTCCTCTTTGAGTAATCATCAACTAACATTATTATTATGGGTATGAAACACCACTCATTTTGAAGAACTTCTTTGACTATATGCATATCTCCAAAATAGATTTGTTCTTTTTCTAAAAAGGCATGAACAATAGTTTCATACTTCATAATAACCTCTAATTATTTGGCGACTTTCTATTGTTCAAACTTTACCGCTTTAAACTGACACTTTTCGTCTGAATCACTTGGTTTGGGCTAGCTTAGAAAATAGAGATATCATCTGCATTTTTTCGTAGCGGTGAGTAGTGCTATAACTGCCACCAACAAACCTAGTTAACCGCAGGTACGCTCTTAGCCAATATCAAGCTCCCTCTCACTACATGGTTTCTTGCAATATTCCTTTACAAAGAGGACTGCAAAAGCCTCACTTGATTCAGCATACTGTCGGTATTTCTCAATTAATTTCTTTTCCATACGATACCTAGCCTTCTGATATTTTTATTTCATGGTTTATGATTTTTTATCAAAGTCAGTGGTAATCAGGTTATTTTTTTAAAAATTAAAAACCACTTCTCACCAAAAATAAAAC
Source organism: Vibrio sp. 1F255 (assembly GCF_041439145.1). NCBI lineage: Bacteria > Pseudomonadati > Pseudomonadota > Gammaproteobacteria > Vibrionales > Vibrionaceae > Vibrio > Vibrio sp. 1F255. The sequence continues at coordinate 4,533 of NZ_JBGONQ010000010.1, forward strand.
TCATCACTCCTGATTTTCTTTATGTTTACCAACTAACGCAAGCAATCTATCTCTTCCTAAAATAGCAAGTAACAAAGCAATAATCCCCACACTACATAAATATCCAGCTGAAAAGCAAACCAATTTCAATTGTGTACTTGTTTCTAAATCTTGAAAAAAACCAATTGATACAATGCCAAAATAACTCACCACAATAGACATTGCGACAATAATGAACACTGTGAGAATACATAGGTGGGTTCTATACCCTAAACTCATATTAAACACCTCGAATTAATATTAAACACAATAATTAGTTAGGTAGAAGAACCGTAGTAATTTCCACCTAATTAATATAAGAAGATAATTTGACAAACTTCGTCCACTGTTAAAATAAAACCACTAGTTGTTAGTCCGAAAAAGATAGAACACCCTCTTGATGTCCACTCAGAGAGTGACAACTCGTTGTTGCTCAGCAATCACCGCCGCCATTTTCAGTGTTGTCACTTCCTACGAATCTCGTACTTTTTCTGGCTAAGCCCTTAACTTCTGCAACAGTGAAATTTCCGATTGAACAGCTTTCACTGAATAAATTCTGTTAGCTTTCTTTATCCAGATTAACTTAGTATTCTTTTATATATTCGTAATAGATCGAAATTAACATGAACCCATAGACAACCACTGTTATTCCTGCGACTGGAAGATAAAAATAAAACCCGAATAGCACGCCAGGTAAATCCATTCTATTAAAAAAAAGAATTACATGTGTAAAGAAATGATAGCTAAGAATCAATGGGAAAATGAAAAAGCATGATATATACCTTAACAAAGTATTAAGTAAACCATTAAAAATATGACATAATAAATTTAAAACCGCACATAATACTAAAACACACAATAGAAGTAACACAAATTCAGTTAAGAACTTGAAAACACTTAGTATATATAGGTAAACCTTACCTGCCTCTGTATTTAATAGAAAGTTATTAGCCATTTCAATACCCCCATAATAAAATAGGGATAAATAGACAACTGACAACACTAAAATTATAGTCCAAGACACATTACCCAACCATTCTAATACTTCTTCCATACCATATTCCTTCAGTAATTCTTAATATTATTTGGCTATTTATCAGTTGATCTTTAATGTGCACCTTCAAGGCAGATGGGCGGTTAACCCAACGGGTGCGATATCTTCTTTTAAAAACCGAATATTAAGGGAAATAGGCTCTCAAGAGAGTGTTGATACCTTTAAGGCGAACAGGTGATTAATCTGTCGGGTATCTCACCTTCTCCTAAGAACCGAATATTAAGGATGAAATCGGCTCTCAAGAGAGTGTCGATACCTTTAAGGCGAACAGGTGGTTAATCTGTAGGGTATCCCACCTTCTCCTAAGAACCGAATATTAAGGATGAAATCGGCTCTCAAGAGAGTGTTGATACCTTCAAGGCGAACAGGTGGTTAATCTGTCGGGTATCTCACCTTCTCCTAAGAGCCGAATATTAAGGATGAAATCGGCTCTCAAAAAACTTGTTTGGCTAAAATGTCTTGACTCTCACACCACAACTTATGTTCTAGAACAATTGAGGTGACTCATTCCCAATGGCTTTAATATCACGCAAAAAGCGCTCATATACTTGTTCTTCATTGTTAAACGTTATTATGGTCTTTTTTCGTCTTGACTCCATAAGTTGAATGTATCAATTCCAATAGACACTTTTTATCTATTACTGAAGAAAATCGAACTAAGCACCTACGCAGAGCTGAATTTAGAGGAAAGGCTAAGCCTACTTCTGGAAAGTGAAATTTTGAATCGCAATCAGACAAAAATCCAACGCTTAAAACGACAAGCCAAACTGAGAGTGGATGCTCAACCGAGCCAACTCATCTACAAGGAGGGACGAAATTTCAATCGCTAACAGATGAGCGAACTTCTAACGGGCAGTTATCTACATAAGCACCAGAACATCTTGACCACAGGCCCAACAGGTGCTGGTGAAACGTATGTTGGCTGTGCACTGACAACCAGTGCCTGCGACCAACAACACACGGTCAGATACTACCGATTAACTCGCCTGCTTGATGACCTGACCGCAGGTAGCCTGGATGGTAGCTATCAGAAGCAACTACAATCGTTGGCTAAGAAAGCTCTACTAATCCTCGACGACTGGGGGGATGGAAAAACTGACTCAAGAGCATGCTGGTCACTTGTTAGAAGTGCTTGAAGACCGTTACCAAAACAGCAGCACAATCGTCATCAGCCAGTTACCTGTAAAGGAGTGGTACAACATGATCGGCAACGCCACTGTTGCAGACGCTCAAATGGATCGCGTAGTTCACAATAGTCATCGATTAGAACTGGGAGGTGAATCAATGAGAAAACTGGCGCAATCCGATCACTTAGAGTAAAAATAAGAAGAGAGAAAAACGGCAGGATCAAGTGATCGGAATAAACCGAAACAGCCGATCGAAATCACCGAAATACGAATACTTACCTAGCACATAGAGTTTTGATAACTGAAATAATACAATTTGGCTTGGACATTTTTTGTCTAAATGGAATACAGATTACACTCAAAAAATAGCCACCTTTACCATGAAAGTGGCTATGTATTAGAAGCAGAAAAGACTTTTACATTTTTTAGTCTTATTCGTATGGATCCTCTCCATTAATCAGGAATTTATAAACGCCTTCATTGTCTTCATTTATTGCAATATAATTAATTATTCTTTCCAATTCTAATGGAAAATCTTCGAGTTCGATATTTTTGTATGTAGCTTCACAAGTGTAACTGCTACCCGTAGGGCAATCAAAACTAACATATTTGCATTCGTAACAGTCCTCGTTGCATATAAGGTTTTCTCTATCAATATAAGGCTGAAAGTCATCCATGGTCATTTTGTGCAAATCAATCGTATTCCGGGGGTTATCAACAAAAACAATCTCTTGACCTATGTACTCTTCCTCTAAGCATTCTTCTAGTCTTTCTTCTAATGAGTCGACCTCAACTTCAATTGAACACGCTAACTCGTGTAATGTGTATGTGGTTTTTTCCTTGAATAAATCAGAGTTTTTGTCACCTATGAATATTCCTATAACGTGCCTTAATGATGTTTCGACACAATCACAACGATTATCACTACGAATTCGTTTTGATAAAATCTTGTATAGATTCGATATGGTTGATTCCATATTCTGGGTGATATTATTTCTAATCGTTTCTTGTGTAAGGCTTAATGATAACTCAAGCCTAGTGTTTTGCTTTACTTCTTTCAGACGTATCGCTTCTTTTGATTGGGCTTCACCCTTTTTATTTAGAGTATCATTACCAATATCTTCAAGATGTTTATAAGGGATTTCATCTAAACCAATACGAGAGCAAAATATAGTCAATGCATCTTTATCATCGGGGTCTTGTTGGTCATGATTTAAAATGAATCTAGTTAAATCATTATTTAGAATCTCGTCTACCCTGCGTGATGACAAATCTAACTTTTTATTCAGTCTTAATAATGAATTTCCAGTTAAAGACTCTATAAACTCTTCTGATGAACTCTCTTTAATAAAAATGATGTCAGAGGTGATTTTTTCTTTAAGTTCTTTTATTACCGTCGGTATTTTTCGGGCAACCACTGTTCCTTTTGCTGTAGGTGCCCAGTCAATGAATATCTTTGCCAATGACATTTGGAAAAGTTCATGTGCTGTCAGCTTCTCCATACTGATATTAAATCGGGAGCTTGCGGATTTTCTTACAAGCTTTTCTTCTGCCTTGGATAACAAGCCAACTTTTAGGTAAATGTTATCTAAAAACTCATACTCCCCCCATACGGGATGTTGAGCATCAACTGCTGGCTCTGCATTTATTGTAGGTAGTTGTTTGCTAATTGCTTCCATCTGAGCTTTTAGTGCCTCTACTTCCTTGCGAAGCACCTCATTTTCTTGGCGCAGCTCTGTCTCAACTTTAGATGCAATGACAGGTACTTCAGCAAACATATCCATCTGCTCACCAGCTAAAACCATAGGTTCCTTAGTGTTACTCATTGGCGCCGATTCCGTGGGCTTCAACTCTTTTACGCTTTTTAGCTCGATACGTCCATCACGTACCCAGTTGATTCCAATCGCAATGACCGGTTTATCGTGCTGTAAGTACTTTGCATATGCGGCCAATTGTTCGCAATGGTGCTCAAATTTTTCTTGAGACATATTTGCGTCAGTTTTGTGGTCGATAATGATCAATCCATCGGGTGTTTCAATCAAACAGTCGATAATTCCACTGAGTACCGAACCTTGCTCAGTCTTCGCCAAAAATGGAACTTCTGATTGAAAACGGATAGCGTGCATTTTAGATTCAAATTTCTGCTTAAATACACTCACTTGCTTGACTATCTCGCTACACAATTGCGTATTTTCAGCTAGCTCAGGAAGTTTCTTCCATAGGCGTTGTTCAAAGTCTGTTTTTGCCAGAAGCACCTGATAACATAGGTGAAGCCAAGTTCCAACGTGATTTGCTGCATGGCCTTGCTTACCGACAACTAAATCAAGTTCAACTAACGCTTCTAATTCGAGTGTTAATTGATAGGTAAAACGATCCAAGGTATCCGAAACCAACTGCGGGTTGCTATTAGTGATTGTTGATGGGTTGATTTCAGCCTTAATGCTCTCAGCCTGATTCGCATCACTTTCAACATTTACTTTGTAAGGTTTCACCACATCCGTACTGGTGTGTTGACTCTCATTCTCTGTTGGCTCATCTGCAATTACAGCTTTAGTGATTTCTGCTTCTGAATAATCAAGATCTCTAATTAACGCCATCATCGTATTGTTTTTTTCTGGCTGATCAAACCAAGGGAGAATTATTTGCTCACGGGCACGGGTCAACGCCACGTAACAAAGATTTTTGAGATCATCTGCTTTTTCATCAGCTAGTTTGTCATCAAATTTTTCAACCGTTTTAGGATGCGCAAATTGTGGGATGATTTCAATCCAGGCATCGTCAAGCATTGACTTATCTAACTGATTGTTCTCATGAGCATTATTGCTATCGTATCGAATCTTAGTTTCAGGGTATCGAATCTTTTGTACTTCTTCGAGTTTCGCAACCACCACCACCGGCCATTCAAGTCCTTTTGAGCCATGCCATGTCACTAGATTCACCGCATTGAGACTATCATTATCAACACAAGGATACGCAGTGAACTCTTTTTTATTAACAGTTAACCATGTCAAAAAGCTCGAAAGGCTGCGCCCATAAATACCTTGGGCACTGAGCGTTTCCGTGTTTAATTGTTCAAACTCTTCAGCAAGGCCGACCATTTTCAATACATTAGCGCTGCGCTGCTTTTCACGCTCAGCACCTAGATTATCTGGTGATAAGAGGGATAAACTCTCAATACATTGCGAGACTTGCTCGCTAACTGAGCATAGTGGTAACTTTTCTCGATGCCTTTCAAGTTTAGTTAAAATCTCTGATTGAAATTTATGCTTGTCTTCTTCACTCGCGACAATATCTTGCAACGCTTTTTCAAGACTAGCCTCATTAGAGTGTACTTTAAGGCTGAGCTTTGCTTCGTTATCATTTGGGTTAGCTAAAAAGCTTAAACCACTCCACAAATAGCGAATTTCAGGCGTAGTGAGCCAGTTGTCTTTATCTGTGTCTATTTTCTCTGGGTTTTTACGCCGTACAAGCAGACCACGCTTGGTTAGCGCAGTAGAATATTTATCCAGATGCTTATTTGTGCGCGCTAAAATCGCAATATCATTAGGGCGGATCGGCCGTTTCTGCTTAGTGTGTCTGTCGGTGATCTCTGTCTGATCTTTAAGTAATTGATCAATATGCTCTGCTATCACATCTGGGCTCTGGGCATCAAATATTTTAGGGCTTAATTCACCTTTTTGGGTTTGCCATTCATTAGTATCAAACTCTATTCGATGAATGGCGGATAAATCAGAGGTTAAGTTAGCTTGTGGAGTCAATGATTGATAATCATCACCGTACAGGTGAGCGCCTAACTGATTGACGAACCCCATCACCTTATCACTACTGCGCCAGTTATTGGTTAACTCTACCGAATCATTAGGGTGTTGTTCTAAAAGTGACTGAAACAGATAGCTGTCAGAACCTTGAAAACCCATAATAGATTGCTTGATATCACCCACAACAAGCGTGTTTATTCCCGCCCTAGAAAGCTTCCATAATAAAGAGAACTGTTGTGGGTTGGTGTCTTGGAATTCATCAATGATCAAACAATCGTAGTTGGCCTTAACCTCTTTAAGCCATTCTTCATCAGCTAGTAAAGCGTTAGGTTGACTCACCATGTCTGAGTAATCTATCAAGCTGCTGTCTGATTTCAATGTTTGATATTGAGTCAGCGCTTCAACGATACCTTGAATAAGCATTGTCGTTGTTTTGATTGCCGAATTTAAAGGGCCTTTATGGTATACAAGTTTATCCGCTGCAGACCAAACATCCACCCCTAGTTGTCCATCGAGTTCGTCTTTGGGTTCGCCGGTTTTTTTGTCCCAAATGTTCGGGGCTTCAATCCACCCCAAGTCAACCCACAAAGACCAATCATGAGCGACTCTTTCCTTGGATGTTTGATATAGAGCATCAACAAATTTTCTAGACGCTGGATTAGTCCCCCATTTATCCCGAAGCTCCTTTTTTTTGTATTTGCTTGTGATTTTGGCTACAGCATCATACAACCCTTTATTTAGGGTCACTTCTTTAAATGACTGGGCTTGATAAATATTTTCGAGAGAGCATTTGATTTTCTGCTGTAAACTATCCACTCGACTCTTATCACTTAGGTTAGCCAACATCTTCAATAGTGGGACGATCTCTTTGATATGCTTTTTCAATACTTCAGCACTGTTCAGTTGCCTTTCTTCTGTGCTGCAAAAATAGCCTTTATATCCGTGAGCTTTTAACTCGCCATACATTTCTTCGATAAGAGCGACATCTTTAAGGGCTAGGCTAACCAATACGTCCTGTTCTTTATCTGACAGCTGTTGAGGCTTGGCTGAAATACCCTGTTCATAACAAAAACGTTCAATTAATCCCAGACCAAAGCTATGAATGGTCGATATTTGTGATTGCTCAATACGATCAGCCTCTTCAAATAAGCGTTGTTCTACCAAAGCCTGTTTGATTCGCTGTTTCATCTCTTGTGCACCCGCTTCGGTAAATGTTACCGCTAGGATTCTATCGGGTTGAACATGACCTTGCTCAATCCATTCAACCAACGTTTTTTGAATGTGAAAGGTTTTACCTGCACCTGCGCCGGCTTTAATTAGAGTCAATGGCTTGAAAGGTGTCGTTAAGTTATTTTGCATTGGTCGCCTCGCCTAATTTTGCTACAGATAAAACTTGAAATGCGCGAACTAAAGGGTTGTCGTTCAACACATATTTCATGAGACTTATTCCTCTTTTATCCCACTCTTTTGTATCACCCGCTTGATTCAACATCACTTTCCCTTCGCGTAACTTCGCGAGACGCTCAGCAACTGTGTCTTCAGCCATTTTGGTCGGTGATTGGATTGGATTTTTAGGAGGAACAACCGAGACTGAACCTGGTTTATTTTCAATATCTTTATCGGAGACGATCTCAGAATCTTTCGTTGAGTAATAACCACTCACATATTCAACGTTAGCATCAACGTTAATTTGCTTTATCATTTCGGTATAAAGCTTGGTTTGCAGATCAAAACCTTGATTGATGCAATTTATTAGTTCTTTTGAGGCACGGGTTTTGTAATCAAGAATCAAACGCTGGTTATTCTTTTTAAACACCGCATCGACAGTGCCTTTTATTGGAATGCCAAAATACTTTCCGGTTAGCTTTTGCTCTTGCATGTCACTTGACCAACCTGCGTTATCACACCACTCCACCAAGTTATTCAATGTGATTTCAGTTTCACTTTTTAACGCTTTTTTATCTAATCGCCAACGCGCTTGGTCCAGGAATGGAGCTTCTTTTTCGATAGCATGATTAAAGAGAATATCAAAATCGGTAAAGGTCCCTTTAAAGTGGTGCTCAAACACACAGTGTACGACTAGCCCTTTAACTCGAGCATCTAGCGTCGCTACTTCCCACGGTTGAGGGATGATGTGCTGCTTTTTTAACAGCCAAGCAAGTGGCGATAGCATCATGTCATTTAGACTACTTGGTGATTCTGGTTTCTGATTTCCATCTTTATCGGTATGTAGCGCCAACAGATTCACTCCTAAGTCCAACTCACTGCTTTGTTCTATCGAAGAAGACGCATCAGTACAGGCAACCCCTGATTCATAACTAAGGAAAGGAACATTTTGTGGGCAACGCTTGATGGGTAAGACTAAATCATCAGGTTCAATGCTCCCCTCTGATTGCAGCAAAATCGCTAACTCTTGTAGGGCATAACTGGGTAACAAACGTTCACTGGAAAATGTCTGCTCTGAAAGACTAATATGCACACCGCTTTTAGTTTTATTAAATAGCCTTTTAAAATTGTTAATGAATTCGCTGTCTTTAAGTAACGGAGATAGTAGATCAAACGTAACCGTGCCATTGACTGCACTTTGCTTACTCTCGATGAAAGTTGTTTCAATCGACTTTGCAAGCGCACGCCATTGGTCAATTTGGAATACACCAGGAATAGAAGGCGTTGCTTGATAAGATCCTTGGTTGAATCCGAGAATAAAGAGGTGTTCTACTGGCTTTAATAAAGTGTCTTGCTCTGTTAGCAACAAGACGCTGTCAACAAGCCAATGTTCACTAGAGTCGCTTGAAATCGTAGTTGGTTGAAGATGCCTAGCCACACTCAATAATGCTGATTCTTCACTTTCATCTGTAATGATGTCTCGAATTTCATCGAGCTGTTTTTTAAATGATGTGAGACTATTTGATCCTTTCTTCTGCCTAAGTGACTTAGCGATATTATCGAGCCATGATGTCAACGTACTGTGTTCAGCCCATGGCGAGAACAACAGATTAAGCAGTACAACTTGTTTTTCTGTTTTATTGTCTGAAGTCTCTAAATGCTTTAGAAATTCACTCGGCTCTTTTTTGTAACTTCTAAACTTGGATTGCCCATAAGACAAAGACCAAGGCATCAATGGGTTAACGAGGACACTGGCGTATTGCAAAGGGTCAACTAACTTTTCCGACTGTTTTTTGATGACATAGAGTGCGATAAGCTCTTTTAACAATTGCAAATCCCATTGGTATTCGTTTGAAGGCTTATTCAGACTAGAAAAACGAATACCAGCCTTTGACAGTAAATTATGAAGTAAACCTAAATGAGGGCTCTGTTTAGGAAGAACGATGGCAATGTCGGCCAGTGCAACTGGAGTTGTGTATAATAGCGTTTGCAAACGACTGACCAACGTCTGGCATTCTTCCCACGCATCACGAGCGCTGATAATCGAAAGTTCATTATCTAAAGAGATCGATAATGGGGTTTTATCTGCACTGAACAAACCTAGAGCCAACGCCCCTAGTGACGAATTACAAGGCTGTGAATCGTAGATCTCATCAACCATTGCTTGAAGCGCCGTATGTTCTGTGTCCGAAGTTGGACACAGCGAAATATTTTTATTCAAACACTCAACAGCTTGTTGAAGCCAAACTGGCAAAGACATACTTTTCGGAATTATAATTTCGAATGATTCAAGCGGCTCACAAGTATCAAGTAGGTCAAACCACTGTTTAGCAAATGCCTGCTCTGCCGGTCGCAAGTCATGCATCTCCTGACTTAATGCAATCAAATCTTGCCAATAGTTTTTTACACGTGTTGGTGCGTCCAAACAGGAAAAATCTTCGAACTGTTGTGACAGTGGGAGGTTTGCAAAAACGTGTTTTATGGAAGCAGATAGTTCATGCAGCGTTGTCGATTCATCGGTAATTAAGCTTTTATACCAAAATGAATTACTCAGTTTATAAGCGGCACGTTTAAGACTCTCATCAAATTTTGCTGTTGCTTGATCAAAATCAAACTCCAATAACCAAAGTTCTGCTATTTGCTCAAACAAAGACAAGCTCGTGCCAACTTTTACATTTACTTTATTTTCATTGGCTAACAATGCCCTACATTGACGGCTACTTATTGCATCTGGCATTAAAATAAAATACATAATCATTCAACCATAAATAATACATAGGTTAATACTAACATTAAAAAATTATTATTTAGACTAACAGTGATAGGTAGAAACAACCTTTTACAATTTAAATTAGGAAACTCACCCACATGTTATAATAAGATTTCAACCACAAAAAAACTTATTAAAAATCCAGACATTGGGAATTATAAAACAAAAATTCGCTCCCTACCTGTTGATAAACGCTCAACAACCACCTTAGAACCAATTTTTTTTCGACTTTCTTTAGTCTCTAGAATAAATTTTTCTCCATCATGCATGGTGACTAGGTATTCATAATGCTCAACTCTTTTCTTGCTCATAGAATGACCACCACTACCTCCTATCAACGCACCACCAACCGTAGCGATAGATTTTCCCGTTCCACCCCCTAGCTGATTCCCCAATACCCCACCAGCGATTGCACCACCCAAGGTAGCAATTGAATTACTTTCTGATATGTATACGATTTTTTCGCGCATAATCGTACCTGTTCTTTTTTCTAGTACCGTAACAGGATTACTTGTACACCCAACAATTAGAGATAATGATAGTATTACCATGACAATATTTTTAATAAAACTCATTTAAAAGTGTCCATTAAAATAATTATACAAACATGAAATATAGTCCAGACATGAAGCATTTATTAGCACCTATCTTCATAAGGTAAGCTATCACTAACTTCATATAGTGAGCAGTTAAACTGACGACCACCTTTGCTGGCAAATAAATTAAACTTCACCTTATCGTACACAGCATATACATTATCGATGGAAACAAAACCAAAGCTATTATATTTTGAATCGTAAGAATTATTCCGATTATCTCCCAAAACAAATATCTGTCCATCTGGCACAGACCATGTGAGTTTCTTGTTCATATATTCAGGTTTGTTTTTCATGTACTGCACGTAATATTCGACAGCATCCAAGCGCTCTTTTACAAAAATAAAATCCTCATTTTCACTAGCAACACCTTGGTAAATCGGTTTCTGGTTAATATAAAGATGACCTTTATTAAACTCTACAATATCACCAGGTAGACCGATTACACGCTTACCGAATTTCTCTGTATCAGTGCTATTCGCAGTATGCTTAAACCCTACGACATCTCCTCTTGTAGGTTGGTATGCCCCATTTTTTATTCTGTTTACTTTAATATAAGAATCCCCCTTTATGGATGGGGCCATGCTTAAGCCTTTACCTCGCGAAACTGAATCACCAAAAATAACGGATATTAAAAGTATCAACGACCAAAACTTTATTGAAGTAATATTTAAAAGCATTTTATAAAAATCAACTCTCATGAAATCCCTTTAAATATTCTAGGTAACGACCATAGGATAAACATAGTGATGTAATAAAAGCGTTGGAAACATACGAACACCCATACACTGTAAGCACTTTAAACACACTGTCTACCAGAGAATCAGTGCCAGAAAACACTCCAACATATAACGATTGAGTGAAATACAATGCTACGAAAAAAAATGACAATGCAAAAGCAAGGCACCCATACTCTTCATAATCGAAACGTGCTAAATCCATAACACCACCACATAATAAAAAATGATAGGAACAATCGTAATTCTAACGAACATATTAAGCGGGCGAAATAAAACACAAAACTTACTATAATCAGACTCAAAGTCTATTTTAAGATAGCGTCTATGCAATTCCTTGGCGAAACATTTTTTTATAAATCTCATTTTATAACCTATTAAAGTTAACTATACCCGATACTAACGATTAATTTATAATCACTTACTCTGTATCGATAAAATCACAAATAGAATCTCCATATTTAATTGACATTAAATCCACTATTTTATGCTTAATTAACACCAGTTCTACCAACTGCTCCAAAACATCGTTAGATTGGATAGGCATTGAATTCAAATCTGATAAAAAATGGGCTGGTCTAACGTTTTTAATAGTCTCATTGTTTGCAAAAACAATTGCTACTACCGGCAATTCCTGATTAGAGTTAACCTCAAATACAAATGACATTCTTCCCAAAGAATTGAGCTCTTTTGTCAGAAATACTTTGTATTCATCGATTCTATTTAGCCATGATAAATTTATTTCTCTTTGCTTATTCCTCTGAGTACTAGCCCATTGACTCACTTGTTTAGTCGCCTTGCTCATAACGTAGTTAACAGCACTGGAAACTAATCCGAGATACAAAGTGCCTTGGTGGAAAAAATTTATCTTGGCTTTATCATATTGACAAACATAAGTGTCTGGCACTTTATCGATGACCATTGGTTGCTTTAATTTGTCGTTGAGTTGGCTTGCTTTTTCGTCCCACGAGTGATTTTCCATGTAACTTTGCCATTCCCAATGCACAACGTCGTAACTCAGCAAGTCCGGCCAATCTGAAAATGTGTCCATCTCATATGAGAGTTCACCCATTGAAATATAATCATCACCTTTCCCGCGGAAATACTGCAGTTCTGTCAACAAATCATTTCGCGTTTCTAGGGAGGAGCCCCACCATAGTTCATTGCGTATTTCGTCATTATCCTCACCTAAATATCCAGGCAGGTAATGTTCGTAGACTTCCTGCTCGGTTTGGAATTGAGTCTTAGTCATTCTATTTCTCTTTATGTTTTCAATAACAATGAATATAGATTTTTACTTATTTGGAACAGATGTATTTATCCGCTGATTCGATCATTCACTTAGCGATAAGATGCTGACATCACTTTCATGAGTTCCAACGTCAAATACGTATCATTCAATGCACGATGATAAGGTAAGTCGGCTTTAACTCGCTCGTGATCGATAGCAGCTGAAAGTTTGTGCCACTTGTATGACTTATATTGGTTATTCCACTCACCACGATAGCGAGCGTATTCCTTCATCACGCAATGAAAATCGGCTTCAATTGGAGGTAACCCTAAATTCGAGCAGGCAATATTGATAACCTTTTGATCAAAATCTGAGTTGTAGGCTGCGATGGGCTTTCCTTGAAGTAATCGTTTTACCTGCGGATAAACATCCTCCCAAGAATTGGCATCAGCAAGCATCTCATTCGTGATGCCAGTCATCATTGAAGCCTTTTCAGACATTGGCTGTTTCGGCTTGATCAGGCTATCAAACAAAATCTCTCCGCTGCTGTCTACAATCGATAGCTCAACGATTTCCGGGTTGTCTAAGCCTGTAGTTTCAGTATCTAAGACAAGGCATTCGCTTTCTAACATTCGTAGAGAGTGACAATGGTCTTCGATTGGTTGTTCGTTTTCATCTGATTTTGCTCGCCTCTTATCAGGCATATCGAATACAGAATAAGTATTTGCGGCTTTTTTAAGGTCATTAATAACCCTGTCTCGAATATGCAAAGGTGACACGATCTCTACATTACTGGCATTGGTAACTAACCACTTTCTAAAATCTAGGCAGTCATGTGCCACCGCATTCACTACGTAGTGATTTTCATCTTCGAATTCGACGGTTTGACATTTGCTGAGTTGATACTCATCAACAAATTTATGTGTGCCTGAGTGATTTTTTTTAAATTTTAAGGTGACCTTGCATTCAGAGCCGCCATTAAAAAATTTACCAGCATCAGAAGACAAGTAATCATCTAATGAGAAGTCCTTGTTCGCTCCCATCGCGAAGCTACTATTGGTGTGGATTTGCGTATCACTCATGCGATGTAGAGCATAAGTTCGATGCATACCAGTCATTACCTTTTCCGTTACCCCTGATTTATAACGCTCATAACCGACCAAGTAAAAAACCTTTCCGTACACAAATAAACCATAAGGGTCGACATGGCGGGTCGCGTTAGCGTAATCGAAAGAGATCGGAGAGCGACGGTCAAGCGCCGATTCGACATCTTTCAATACCGACTCCTGCATGTCAGGGATCACCACTTCATACCCAGCATCTTTAATTGTATACAAGCTTTTTAGTTTGTTAGATTTGCTTTGCGATACCAAAGGATAAAGGCTTCTCAGGCTCTCTTCACTACCAGGTAGAATTTTATGTTTGAGACTATCAGCGGCTAAAGTGAGGACAGAAACTGTTTCACTTAAACTTGGATTAAAAGGCAATTCTGTCCCGGCTTTGATTTTGTATCGAGCTTTTGAGGCAGTCCCATGGCATTCAATAATATTAGATTTCCCTTCAGGGGCATCACCGAGTTCTCCATGATATCTATAGATACCTTCAAGGATTCGTTCTGCCCATTTAAAGTCACCTGCCTGATCTGACGTTTCGCGATAATAGAAAGACTGCTCCTTTGCATCTTCCAAAAACTCTCGGGGAGTCAAACCCTCTTTTCGTTTTGTTAATAGGTTTAGACAGTGCTGGTAGCTGTAGTAATCGCCGAACGCTTTAGTTGACATAGCCAAGTCCTTAGTTGTTAGTTTCGCTGCTCTCTGGCAAGTGATTGTTAGTAAAACATGTTAAGTAGACAAAATTTGTCTCTATCAGTATTTTGTTCATATCAACTAAACCTTGATATGTTTCAATCACCTATTGCTCTATGTAATCCATAATACGCTCCACGATGGAGTAAATACCTCCGCGCTTGTGCAATAAACAAGCAACTCGCTTAGTTTCGTAAATTTTTTGAATTAACAGGTAACCAACTCAATGAGTATTACGCTTGCACGCTGCACTAAATTACTTGAAAGCATCCCAAACCACCCCTCAGAAACATCAACTGAACAGCTGCGTCAAATCTTGGAAGATCACGGCCTTTTTAATGACAATGCCAAGAAAGTCTCCAACGCGAGGACAGTACGAGAGCTATTAGAAAAAATTATGGTCGAGCAACCTAGCGTGGAAGTGACGAGAACATCTAAAGGAAATTTCTATCAGATTGCTCAAGGTCAGCCTCACCCGGTAAACCCAGATCGATTTTCATCAACCATGATATTGCAGTTGATAGAAGAGCAAATAAAGACCATGTTACCCCCGGTCTTTAAGGAGGAAACGAAAAATCTATTTAATCAAATCAGCAATAAAAGAAACAAAAGGTATGAGCTTTGGAAAAAGCATTTTTGCTATGTGACAACCGAGTTTAAGCCCTTACCCTCCGAGATCGATCATCACGTATTTTCTACGATAGAAATGGCTCTGCAAAATAAACGTGACCTTGTCATGGACTATCGAGCAAAAGAAAATGCTCCCATGAAAAAGTACCTAATTTCGCCGAAAGGTATCGTCCTCAATGGTCTAGATATCTATCTTGTCGCTTATAGTCATACCTCTAGTGGTTATCGAAACTTTGCTTTGCATCGAATAAAACAGATTTCTAGTGAATTCCCAAGCTCTACTGATAACAGTACCGAACGTTTCTGTCTCCATACCTACGTTTCAGAGGACAAGTTTTACAGTGGTGATAAGTGCGTTCAAGTCGTACTAAAAATTGATCGTAAAAATGGGTCTCACTTCTTATGGAACAAGAAAATTAGCGCCAATCAGAAAACATTAAAGGAAAATGAGCACTATGTTGAGATTCTCGTTGAATTACGAGATAGCTTTGATCTCACTCGTTGGTTAATAAAAAACGCAGACATAATTCAAGTTGTTTCTCCTTTATCCCTTAGAAAAAAAGTCATTGAGTCACTTGAGACTGCAGCAAAACTTTACCAAGCAATAGAGAATGAGTAGAGGAATACCTGAGTTATCAGGAATAAGCAGTGTTATGTTCTGCTCAATCTCATTCTTCAATTTGAGAGTTAGAGAGTTACCTCGCTTTGATTAAAGGCATGGACCCGTAATCAAAGGCAGCAAGAATTAGCCCTAATACGACCACCGATAAAAGTAGAAACTTATACAGCCATTTTATTTAACACTGGTTAATACAAAATTATTAACAATTTTCTCCACTGATAACCCTCCGCACACCCATAAATTAATTTGTTGATAATTTAAAAATTCTCATATAGCCCCAACCAGAATGGCATTCTGAACTTTTAAATAATGAATCCCGGAATATAAGTAGCAATAATTAATTTTTAGACGATTTCTGTCGATTCATTCTCTTTAAGAGCACGAATACTTGTCAATCCACATAGATGAAAAGTGTCCATAAAGCTAAATATAGTTGTATTTCTAACAAAAACTTAGGTTGGGTAAGCCCATATCTGTGACTTCATGAGAAAATGACATGAACAAGAAAAAATTAACCGGTATTATACTCGTTGTTTCAATTATCTACTTAGTTCTAGAAACAAGTTTTTTTATTAGCCTAATGAATGCTATTCGTCACGATAAAGTCCATACCATTGATGATATTGAACTCTATGGGCGTTCACTTTCTGGCTTTGGAATGTCGCTATTGGTGTTTAAGTTCATGACACTTGGCAGCAGAAGTTTTTGCTTTTCTGTCAAGTTCGTAGCGGTAATCGCTGTGTTTTCTGCTACTTTTTATGGTCAAAAATTATTTGTAGACCATTATCTTGACTCTCGCTCAGAAGCTAAACAAAAGCGTCACCATCGAGCTTATATGATTCAGAAATCATACGCCAATAATGTACTTGCTTTTCCTAATATAAACAGCCAGTATGCTGGAAACTTATCGCTTGATGTACAAATAGCATTTTTTACACCTGTTGCTATTGGGCAAGCAGAATTATTTGAAGATCGTGGTAGGCTGAAACCTGACTATTGGCTTTCTATTTACCAAAGTGATTTTAAAGAAAATTGGTATTATTACTACACAAAATATCAATCTATTAACCAGAATATCAAGACTCTTTTGAAAGAATACGAGCAGCAATCAAATCAACTGACGAGTACGTTACGTGTCAAAGGTGCTATCGAGCATAATAAGATTAAAAGAAACTACCACCGCTACGTTCGTAGGTTAGGTCACACTGGTATAACGACAAGGATTAAAGATGAAATATATAAAGAAACCGGTGTTCGTATGTCTACTAACTGGCACCCAACCAAGGATAGAGAAGAATTTTTGGATAAGTATATTTCTCAATTTGGGGATGAAATAACAAAAAACAAGCAAAAGTTGATCAATTCATTATATGGTGTAAACGTAGAATCAATGCATATAGATAACCCTTTAAGAAGCCCATCAGTCATAAAAAAGATTAATGAGAAAATTGACATTTTCTCTAATGACTATATTTTTCCGATAAACCTGACTGGATATGAGTTCTATCATCACTATAAAGACACGATTCCTGAAAATTTAGTAAAAAAATACAAAAATGCTGATCGTGATCCTGAATTGCTTAATGATATCGGTCGAGTTTTCTTTGTACCTTTTATAGCATTGCTTTTCTCTGCTATTTGTATCGCTCTCAACTTCCGTTCATTTATTGATACTTCATCTCTCGTTTTTGTGTTCGGAAATAGGAAAACTCTGATGTATCAATGTACTCGTGTTGCTTTATGGATGCTTATTTTGGTTGGTCCATTGGCTATCAATTACACTATCTTTGGTGATGGGAATTTTCTATTCGACCAACTTAAACGCTGCTCAACTGTTGAAGTTTGGGGGACACAGTATGCTAGTGCAGTCGCTTTTATTATCAGCTCGGTAACCGGAAATAATATCTTTTCAATGTTTTAATCGGAACTACATTATTTTTTGTGATTGGCAGGGCTGTTAGTAATGTAGGGTAGGATTAGATGTCGATAGGCTATCAAGAAACTGTTCAATTACAAAAAGTGATTTTCGCCGTTGCGTACTCTGCACCGTTCAACTCGTCGTCAATATCAATGCTCGAATAACGCTCGAGCGCAATAAACGCACTATTCACCGTACTGCCTTCAGGGAGCATCGAATAGACATTAGTTAAGACATCTTGTGGGAGTGAATCGGCTATCGAATAAGTATTGTTGGGGTTACCTTTTGCCGAATAGTTTGACGCATCTGGTCCAGATTCAAAGGTAAGATCCGCAGTTGTCAGCGCCATCGCAAAACACGGCATTAAACAACTGGGCAGTATAACTGAATTCCAATTTCTAATTATGTTCCCTCTTTCAGCTAGCCATAAACGTGTAAAGAGGAATGGAGCAAGTATAGCGCCGAAAAATAAAACTATATTTAACAGAGGCTTATGATTGTAGAGTTGAATTTTCTCATTTTTAGAATGAAGTTGACGTGAATCGAGGACATCTAAAGTCACCGCGGCAAATCTCGGTCAAGCAGACACAAAAAAGGTTGGTGACAACAACGTCATCACCAACCTTATCAAGTCGTTTCTTATGTTATTACGAGCCTAAGCTACTCAATGCGTGTGATGAAGTCGTATTTATCTGACTCAGCCTTAGTCACCCAGTGTTCACCAGAAGCCGGAGCAGAATCTAACGTAAAGATATAGAAGTCGATTCCTTTGTCTCCCATTACCTTTTTAAAGTAGGTCGCTTGCTTGCGATGGCTTTCGTTGGTGTATGGGAAGTCTTTGGCTGTTTTATCATCCTCAGCCCAACTGTGCACACCAACCTGCTTATTAAGCTCAATGGCTTTAGTGGTATCTGCTCGTTGCAAAACTCGTGGGTTACCCGCAGCGAAAAGATCCGTGCCGCCAGAGAACACCGACCCCGTAGGCGTTACGATCGTCGTCATGTTGTTACTGTGGATCATGCGACCGGTGTACATATTGATATCATCGTCGGCACTTCCACCAATATGGTTGGTAAACTTCAACGTCATCTCACTGCCTTGATACAATTTCACGATATCAAAAAGCTGAGAATAGGTTGATGCGCCTAGAGTGGAAGTAATGCGATCAACAGCGCCAGTCTCGTTGAGCACATCACGGTAAAAAGCGTTGAAAGCAAACGAGGTGGTTATCGTTACCTTGTTCCCACTTTTATTGTTACTCAGAATGGTAGACCCAAGGCTAGTCACGTATTGAACCAGTTCATTGTGATACTCAAGCTCGATGGGCTTATGAGTATTCGTCGTCGTGTTAATTAACGTGGTGTCATTGCCGATTGAGCGTTGAGCCGCACCACAATCAAACACGTCCAAACCCTTGCTCTCTGTGTAGATACCGCAGCTATCAAATCCTGCATCAGGGAGGTACAGATCCACACTTTGACCTAAACTATCCGCAAGCCTAACCACTTTTTGCT
Source organism: Vibrio sp. 1F255 (assembly GCF_041439145.1). Lineage (NCBI taxonomy): Bacteria > Pseudomonadati > Pseudomonadota > Gammaproteobacteria > Vibrionales > Vibrionaceae > Vibrio > Vibrio sp. 1F255. Next base: position 23,699 of record NZ_JBGONQ010000010.1, read on the forward strand.
TATCACTAATATCTTCCGCAAACAGAACGATTTCATACTGCACACCGTTGTAATCAAGTTTTATGGATTCTTGGACCTCTTGTCGCTCTTTATACAACTCACCCAGTTTCGCTGATGAAAATACGTAATCCGCTTGAGGTTTTGCTTGCACTTTGGTGGCAGCTTTACCTGAGTTAGAGCTTGAATTACAGCCCGCTAACAGAATCAAAGGTAACGCCAGTAATGCATTTCTATAGTCGTTCATACCGTTATTCCCAAAATGTTTGATGAGAAAATTCTATTGTTTAGCGCTGAATTTATCTGTCGTGGAAATGTATGAGAATGTCGAGCCTATTTGAACGATGTTTTTTATTTTCCTATAAATGCCAATTCATCATTGAACTAACTTATAAAGTGTTTAATCATTCGCTTTAGGTATTTGGCGAAGCATCTGAACTTATATGCAATAGCGTATAATCGTAATGGTTCATCACGACGAAGACTCGCTCACCTAATCTCAATAAGTGAAACGCACGACAAGGCTGATAATGGAATGACAAAACCTAAAATGATCATCGTGGAAGACGATTTGAAACTTCAGAAAATGTTGCAGGACTACTTCGTCGCGCAAGATTTTGATGTCACGGTGTTGGACGATGGCAGTGATGCCGCACACACCATCCTCACGGAGCAACCTGACATCGTACTGCTGGATTTGATGCTTCCTGTAACTGATGGACTTACAATCTGCCGACAGACGCGTACGCACTATAAAGGTAAAATCTTGATGCTCACTGCTAGCGATGACGACTTTGACCACGTCGCTGGTTTAGAGACAGGGGCTGATGACTATGTCACCAAGCCAATCAAACCAAGAGTTCTGCTGGCCAGAGTTCGTTCGCTATTACGCCGCCAAGACACCAATACCGCTTCAGTCGATGACTCAGACACCCTTCAGTTCGATCAACTCGTTCTGAAAAACACTTATAAGAAGTGTGAACTTTCAGGTGCGGTTTTATCACTCACTGACAGCGAGTTTGACCTACTTTGGTTATTGGCAAGCAACCCAGACACGCCGTTATCTCGTGACTACTTGACGCAAACATTGCGCGGGATTGAGTACGACGGAATAGACCGGACGATTGACAACAAGGTTGTACGTCTAAGGAAGATTTTGGGCGACGACCACACACCAGCAGAGAAAATTCAGACCATTCGCGGTAAAGGCTACTTATTTGTTTCGACCGCCTGGCGTTAACCTCGCTCAATACGAGCGTAATAAAAGAGAGCGATTATGCGACGTATCTTTTTGGAGTCCTTAATAGGGCTGTTAGTTTGCTTTATGGCCGGCCTTGTCGCCTACGAGATTAGCGTCTATCAGCTCAATACCGACTACGAATACGTACTGGAAGATTACGAAGCGGCTGCCCACCAGCAATTGATCGAGAACATCGCTAAAAATCAAGGCCTTGAAGCGGCTCATCAAGCGATAAACCAGTTTGTAGAAACCACACGAAATAAATTGGTTACATTCAGCCCAGACGATGAAATACCCAGCCCCGTTTCAGAGTTCTTCAGCACGAATCCGAATACCTTTGTTTTTCACGATGATGAACGGGACCTATGGTTTCGCTTAGCAAGCAGTGACAATACCTATCACTACCTCCCCAACAGTGAAGCGTTCGTTAGGCAAAAAATAGAGTTGGAGGATGACCTCATTTGGTTGTTCTTTTTAGCGAGCTTTATCTTATATGGGTTATGTCATCTATTTATTATCTTCCGCCGAGTTAAAAAGCTTGAGGCTGCCACTCTGCGTTTTGCGGAGGGCGATCTCTCGACACGAGCCGAGACTTCAAGTGGTATTGCGATTGGTTCACTGAACAAATCCTTCAACCTAATGGCCGACCGAATTCATCGCTTGGTAGAAAGTAATCGCTCACTCACTAATGCTGTCGCTCATGAACTGCGCACGCCAATATTCCGTATTCAGTGGCAAGCTGAGATGTTGAAAGACACCCAACTAAACGCAGAGCAAGAGAGCACGATTGAGAGCATTGTCGAAGACACGGAAGAGATGGAAAAGATGGTCGATGAACTATTGTATTACGCCAAACTCGGTAGCACTGACCTAGAGAACTTAAAAAAGCCATTAGAGATTCGAGACTTTCTCGACCACGCAATGACGCGTTGGAGTAAAGACACTCAACTCAACATCGACCTTTCACTACCAGCGCAACCTAGCTCAATACTTGCGGATGAAACACTACTCAACCGAGCACTAGATAACCTCGTGCGTAACGCAATGAAGTTCGCACGCTCGCAAGTGTCGATAGAAGCAAGCGTGCACCAAGATCAACTGAAAATTGCGGTACATGACGATGGTGATGGCGTTGCAGAGGAGCACCGAGCACATCTGTTCGATCCCTTTTATGTTGGCGACAAAGCACGTAATAAAGCTAAGAGCGGCCATGGGTTAGGGTTATCTATCGTCGAGAAGATCTGTGCTCAACATAACGCAACTGTGGAAGTGGGTCAGAGCCAAGCCTTAAAGGGTGCAGTATTCACCATAACCATTCAGCTATGTAATGATTCAGCTGACAAACCCATACAGTAACGACAAAACACCTCTGGAATAATGTTCAACATCGGTCGGGAGATGCTGTCTCCCATGAACTTATTAAATCTAGATAATCATGCCACTGCCTTTGTGCCTTGCCATCTAGGTTCCAATCATTCTTAAGGTATTTTTATGAAAAAGTTATTAGTTGTTTTAGGCATTGTTTCTCTAGCGGGTTGTTCTGGTATTAGCCACAACGAAGAAGTTTACACAGCGCACGCTGAAAGCTTCAACATTGTCGGTTTCCAAGTTCCAGGTAATACTCAAGACCGCGCAATGGAATTAGTACCTGAAGGTGCAACCGTTGATACGATTCGCTCAACAAACTCTGATACGAGCTCTGTTCTGGGTATTATCAACCGTATTATCGGTATCGACTACGTACAAGTTGGCGGTAAAAAGCAGTAATTCGCTATAGTGACGTTAGCCACGTACCATAATTAAGTGTCGCAGTTGCCTACCTATATTCAGTAGCCTGCACAAACTAAGTTAATCTAAGCCAGTGACCCGTCGCTGGCTTTTTTCATCCAGCAGATTTTGTGCTCTGTGCCAAACAAGTGCCCGATTCCCCTTCCCTCTTTTAACTAACAATTCGAAAAATAAGCCGAAAAGTCTTCGATTTCTTATCAAAATTGCCCCTAAATTCGCTAAATGGCCTTCTGTTTAAAGTGACACTTTCAAATCGTTGATCCTTCTATCAACCCAGAATCCGTTAATTGAGGCACAGATCAATTTACTCGAAAATCTTAATTTCCAAGAGAAATAAACACTTAATAAAAGTGTCACGATTTTATAAATAAACATATAGGTGCGTTCAAAAATAAACAGAAATGATAACTATCTGTAAATACGAGAAATATAAGTTTCATGAATAAAAGAGATCATTGCCATGCTACTAATTAATCAGATCGAATGATGTAAATTCGCTGTGATTAATTTGTTACGTTTTCTTGGATTTTACATGGAAAGAGAAAACAACAATGAAAATAAGAAAACGTTTAGTTGCCGTTGCTATAGCCAGTGCTATGTCTTTGTCAGTGCATGCAAGTGAATCCGTTCAAATCGATCAACCGATCAACTTTACTAGCTTCTCTGGGTTAAACGCTCAGTTAGGAGTCAGTAACGCCTCTAGCTTCAAGATGGTGAAAGAAGTAAACCTGAAAAAGCGTGGTATCTATAAAGTTAAGATCCAGCAGAACATCTGGGGAACACCGGTATGGGGACATTACCTAAATGCCACCCAAAGTGTCCAAGGTGGCGCACTTAAGTCCGTTCAAGGTCGCTACCTTAAAACAACGACCTTAGAGCGATCTTTTGTTAAGCCATCAATCAACAGCGCTCAAGCGGTTGAACTCGCAAGTAAAGATCTAAAGACTCAAGGCTTAACCAGCAAATCTCTAGACAACGTTCAACATCAGCTATTTATCTATCAAGGCTCTGTGAAGCAAGGCATCGGACAGCAAAGCGTAGATAAAACACGACTAGTGTACGTTGTCTCTTACCTAGTAGAAGGCAGTGAACAGCCGACTCGACCGTTCACCATGCTAGACGCGCACACAGGCGAAGTCATCGACCGCTGGGAAGGTATTGCCCATGCTCAGATCGGTACTGGCCCTGGCGGCAACGAAAAAACCGGCATGTACGAATACGGCACCGACTACCACTACCTTGATGTTCAAGAAGTGGGCACAGAGTGTGTAATGGAGTCTGAAAATGTCGTTACCGTTGACCTTAATGGCGCGACCGACGGCGACACCACTTACAGCTATGAATGTCCTCGTAACGAATATAAAGCCGTGAACGGCGCATTCTCACCACTCAACGATGCCCATTACTTTGGCAACATCGTGTTCGATATGTATAAAAACTGGTTCGACACAGCGCCACTCTCCTTCAAGCTCATGATGCGTGTTCACTACGGTGAAAACTACGAGAATGCATTTTGGGACGGCAGAGCCATGACCTTTGGTGATGGGGAGAGCTTCTTTTACCCGCTTGTTAGCCTAGATGTATCAGCCCATGAAGTGAGCCACGGTTTCACTGAGCAAAACTCAGGTTTGATCTACGCAAACCAATCGGGCGGTATGAACGAAGCCTTCTCTGACATGGCCGGTGAAGCCGCAGAATACTATATGAAAGGCACCAACGACTGGATGGTCGGACGCAATATCTTTAAAGGCGAAGGTGCGCTGCGTTACATGGACGATCCATCACGCGATGGCTCTTCAATCAACAACGCATCCGAGTACTACGATGGCTTAAACGTGCACTACAGCTCTGGCGTGTTCAACAAGGCGTTCTACCATCTTGCAACCACACAAGGTTGGGACACCAAAAAAGCGTTCGAGCTTTTCGTGCTATCCAACCAAATCTACTGGTCAGAAAACAGTGACTTCTGGCAGGGTGCTTGTGGCGTGAAAAACTCGGCAACAGACCTTGGCTACAATGCCGATGACGTTGTTTCTGCGTTCGGTCTTGTGGGTGTTACCCCATGTGCAGAGCCACCACGGCCACCAGAACCGGAATATCAACGCCTTGAAAATGGTGTTGAAGCCGCAGTTGCTGGTGAAACAGGTTCGAAAACTTACTTTGATATCGAAGTACCATCAGGCCAAGAGAAACTGACGATTGATCTTGCTGTGTCTACGGGTGACCCAGATATTTATGTCGGCCTAGATTATGCGCCAAGCTCTCAAGAGAATATCTGTAAGAGTGAAAGCGTAACCGATGAAGTATGTGTAATTGAAAACCCAACAGCTGGTCGCTACACGGTGAACATTCTGGGTTACTCAGATTACGCAGGTGCAAATCTGAAAGCATCGTACGAATCAGGCAATGCTAACGTACCGCCAGTTTCTTCTTTCGAACACACGGTCGTAGGCAAAGAAGTAGAGCTGCGTAGCACAAGTTCGGACAGCGATGGTCAGATCGTTTCTTACCAATGGAACCTAGGCGATGGCAACACACAAACCGGTGAAGTGACTCGCTATACCTACGCTGAAGCTGGCGACTACGTGGTGACTCTAACCGTGACAGACGATGCAGGCGTTGCAACATCAACAAGCAAGTCGATTACGATTGAAGGTGACTCAGCGGAAGGCTTCCCATTAAAACTGAAGTTTGGTAACAAAAACCCGAATGGCAAAGCTCGCGTTAAGCTAGCATGGGATTACGACACCAATGACTACTTCGTGATTAAGCGTAATGGCAAGAATGTTGGTGCTACAGACTTTAACTCATACGTCGACAAGTTCCGTCACAACGGCACAGTAGATGTTGAGTACCAAGTGTGTACCTCAAGCGATATCTGTTCAGAAACCAAGCACTACCGTTTCATTAAAACACAGTAATCAATAGCAAATTCAGGGCTCCGAAAGGGGCCCTTTTCGCGGTTAACTGTTCTGAAAATGAAACATCTACACAAAAACATCCACGCACTAAACAAAATTCACACCCATCAACACAACAATACTCACTATAAAAAGGACGACAAATGGCTATTCAAAAAAGCATGCTAGCTTTGGCTGTGCTCGGAGGCTCTTTAGCCTTAACCACCAGCACTTCGGCTTACGCATCCCTAGGTATCACACCACCAGCGAACGAAGAAGTCTGGATTACCACCGATGCTGACGCACAGCATATAATGACTCAACATGGCGCAACAGTTTACCCAAGCGTGACTGGAAACAAGCATTCCATCGTCGCGAAAATCAACCAGAAACAGCTGGCGAAACTATCCAGCCACATGCACGAAGAAACTCACCGTTGTGGTGGCTACATGGTGCACGAAGACAAAGCAAGCGCACTCAAAGCGGCAGCTATGCCACTGACCATGAGCAGCTTCGAAAAGCCAGTTATCAGCCATCAAGATACGGTGAACGACCTACTCGCTCAGGTCGAGCCGAACAACATGGTCACGACCATTGAAAATCTAACCAACTTCACCAACCGTTTTTATACTACTTCTACTGGTGTCGCTGCTTCAGATTGGCTTTTAGAGCGTTGGGAAACAGAAATTAAGGATGTGCCGTATGCGTCTGCACGCCAGATCACGCATGCCGAATACCCACAGAAATCCGTTGAAGTGACACTGCTTGGCGCTAAATATCCTGAAGAGATCGTCGTTGTGGGTGGACACCTTGATTCAACGGTAGGATCTTGGACAAGCGAAGGCACCATCTCACCGGGGGCCGATGATGATGCGTCTGGCATTGCAACGGTAACAGAGTCGCTTCGCCTGATGATCGCCAGTGGTATTCAGCCAGACAAGACCATTAAATTTTATGGTTATGCAGCCGAAGAAGTGGGATTGAGAGGCTCACAAGATGTCGCCAACGCTTTAAGAGATGAGCAAGCCAACGTTGTATCGGTATTGCAATTAGACATGACCAACTACAACGGTTCAGCGCACGATATCACCTTCATCACGGACTACACCGACAGCAACCTCACCGCCTATTTAAGCGAGCTGATCGACACTTACGCGAGCGACATCAGTTACGGTTTCGATGATTGTGGCTATGCCTGTTCTGACCACGCCTCTTGGCACAATGTTGGCTACCCAGCTGCCATGCCATTCGAAAGCATGTTCAATGATTACAACCCAAGTATTCACACTGAGCACGACACGCTTGAGAACTCCGATCCTACGGCGACACACGCGACCAAGTTCGCCAAACTAGCCATTGCTTACCTTGTCGAAACCAGCCTTGATTCACCCGTTGCAGGCCCTAAAGAGCTGCAAAATGGCGTGCCTGTTAAAGGACTTACTGCAGGATATGGTGAAGAGCAGTTCTTCACATTTACGACTCAAAGTGCAGGTCAGTTAACGGTAACATTAACCGGCCCTCGAAGTGGCGATGCCGACTTATATGTGAAACACAACGGCACCGTATCGAAAGCGAACTACGACTGCCGCCCATACCAGAACAGCAGCAACGAACAGTGTGTATTGAACAAGCCAGCGGGTGAATTCAGCATCATGGTGCGCGGTTACCGTAACTTTAGTGATGTCACCATCGTCGCTAACTTCGTTCCTGATTGGCTTTAAGGTTGGTTAATTGACTAACAATTAAACCTAGCAAACACGGCTAAAACTAAAAATCCGCAAGCCCACGATCATAAATAGATTGGAGCTTGCGGATTTTTTATTGTCTTCGGAGAGCATCTCAACTTAATAACCTTTAGTTATCATCAAGCCGTCTTTTTCATTACCTTGCCACAGATGTACTCACCAATCGGCATTGCAGAGGTCGCAGCCGGTGATGGCGCGTTACATACATGTAAGCTTCTTGGGCTTTCGGCAAACAGGAAATCATGGACCAAGGTGCCATCCTTCAGTACCGCTTGAGCACGAATCCCAGCAGGATAAGGCTTAAAATCATCAACCGTAATACTCGGGCAGTATTTGTTCACTAGCTTTAGATATCCCGGTTTCCACCACGAGTTCTTAAACTCGACCAAACCCGTTTTCAAGTGATTCGCAGTCACTTTCCAAAAACCCACAAAGCTCAGCATCTGCCAAGTGTCCTTGAAGCTAAAGTTAAGCTTGCCATAACCTTCTCGCTTCCAGCCTTGAACTGCATTTGGCCCTACTGTTACGGAGCCATCAATCATGCGTGTTAAATGCACGCCCAAGAAAGGCAGTTCTGGGTCAGGGATCGGATAGATAAGATGATTCACCACTTGGTTGTGCTTAGCGTCTAACTGATAATACTCACCGCGATAAGGCACGATTTGGAAGTCGGTTTCGATGTCTAACATCTTGGTCATTCTATCGGCCATCAAGCCAGAACACGTGATCAAGAATCGACTGTTCAGTTGAAGAGTCTGACCATCTACTTTGCACGTTAACTGCACTTCATCTTCTTGCTCATCCGCCATAATCACTTCCGTGCCTAGACTGAGCTGACCACCCGCTTCAACAAACTCTTGAGCCATCACTTCGGTGACTTTTTTGTAGTCCACGATACTGGTGGTTTTGACATAAATCGCGCCCAAACCGGTGATGTTAGGCTCTGCAAGTTTCAGTTGCGCTTGATCTAAGAGGTCGACATCAATGTCGTTATCATGACAACGTTGATAGAGCGCGTTCATGCGCTCCACTTCCTGCTCATTGGTCGCGACCAACAGCTTGCCACAGTTTTCGACAGGGATATCGTGTTGACTGCAAAAGGCGATGGTGCGCTCTACGCCACGCTTACAAAAATCCGCCTTTAAACTGCCCGGAGCGTAGTAAACTCCAGCGTGAATCACACCACTGTTATGGCCAGTTTGGTGCTGCGCGAATCCACGCTCCTTTTCGACTAAAAGGATACTTTTATCAGGGTGAGCTTGCTGTAATTGCCATGCCGTCGACACGCCAACAATGCCACCACCAACGATAATATAGTCGTATGTTGAGTTCATAATATTCCTACATTCAATCCTTTTAATTATAGGGAAGACGCGACAGTGTTAGACCCAGTTTGAGGTAACTTTTGTTCCTCACTTTCTGATTCTTTTTTAACTTGATTTGCATCGTATTTACGACCGCTGTAGATGAAGATGCCAACAAAAATGGCGACACATACCAAGCGAATCACGACTGAAACATCAGGCCATACTAAAGCTGCACCTATTACTACCAACACTACTCGAGTAATGACATTAATTTCGCTCTCTAGATAGCCTTCAATCGCCGCGATAAATGCGTAAGTGCCAATAATAGCAAAACCACCGGTGACCAATACCGAGGTAATATCCCAACTCACCAAGTTAGTGTAGGCAATCAACAACGGCACTAGGTATAAACCTTTTGCTATCTTCCAAGCCATTAAACCGGTTCTCATTGGTGGTGTTTTAGCGATAGTCGCTGCGGCAAACGCAGTTAAACAAACAGGCGGAGTCACGTTGCTGTCTTGCGATAGCCAGAAAATGATCAAGTGGGCAGAAAGCAGTGCAAGGCTGATCGCTTCTAAGCCAAGGCTCTGTTCAAGCAGAGTTTCCACAAAATCAGCAGGGACTAACGCAATCATCTCTTTGGCTGTTTCAAGTGCCATTGGCGCGTTCAGCAAATCAAGCTTATCTGGCGCAGCCAACATGAAGATAGCTTTCGCCTGTTCCGGTAACTGTCCCGAAACCAACAGGTCGAGCAACTGACTTTCAGCAATCAGTTTATACAAAGCTGGTGCAGACAGAGTACCCAACACGATATAAGCCGCGGTTACTGGTAAGCCCATGCCCAGAATCAAAGACGCCAGTGCAATTAAGGCGATCATCACCAGTAACTCGCCATTCGCCCAGCTGTTGATCATCAAAGAGAAGGTGTTACCAATTCCCGTAGTGCTAATGACATTAACAACTAGACCAATACCCACTAGCAACACAGCCGTGGTCGCCATGTTTTTTGCGCCTTGAGAAAGCGCTTCGATGATCGCCTTTGGACCCATTTTGTGATTTTTAGAGAACCATGAAGCCACCACGACAGACAGAATCGAGATGCCCGCAGCGTAAGTCGGCGTAAAGCCCTTCACCAACAGAGTCACTAACACCGCTAATGGGATCAGGTTGTGCCAACCCGACAGCAATACTTTCAATAGAGGCTCACAGCCAGAAGTCACCTTTTGCACACCACTGCGTTTTGCTTCGATGCGCACGAAGAATGCCACAGACAAAAAGTAGATAAGCGCAGGAACGAAGGAAACCGCAATAATATCGACATAAGGAATTTGCGTGTAAGAGGCCATGATGAACGCGCCCGCACCCATCACAGGTGGCATCAGCTGCCCGCCAGTAGATGCAGCCGCTTCAACACCTGCCGCGAAGCGCGAAGGGAAACCTGCCTTTTGCATCAAGGGAATACTGATCACGCCCGTCGATACTGTGTTTGCTACGCTCGACCCGGAGACTGAGCCCATCAAGCCGGAGCCAATAACGGCAATGAAACCAGGGCCACCAATCACTTTGCCCGCCGCGGCACGGGATACATCAATAATGTAGTCGCCGACACCAGATCGAACTAAAAATGCGCCAAACAGGATGAACATGAACACGAAGGTCCAACTGATTCTTGAGATCGAACCAAACATCCCTTCTGATGAATAAAAGCTTCGATAAAGTAACGTCTCAAGGCTTAAACCCGGAAAATGAAAAATACCGCTGGTCCATTGTCCCCAAAGCACTACATAACTTAAACACACTAAGATAAGCACTGGAATGAACCAGCCCATAGTGCGTCTAATCAGCTCAATGACGATGGCAATCGCCAAGATAGAGAAAAACCAATCACTGGCGATAAATTTTACGCCTCGGTCATACAACGCATCTTCTGCAAAGGGGATGTAGATAAGACAAGCCAGAGCCGCCAAGGCAATTCCGATATCGACCGCCAGAGCTATCTTGCTCTTTTTCAGTGAGATATGAGCGGGATACCAAAGCGCGCAAATGATTGCGAAACCAGCGAAATGCGTCGCCGAAATCCAAAGCTCTGGCAAGGTAGATAAGGTATTAAACCAAATATGTAGGAGGGAGAGTATCACTCCCATTGTCGTTATTGCTTTGCCTACCCAAGGGAAATCTGTTCGGGTAGGCAATTCGAATTTTTTCAGTTCCTGCTGCAGCGAATCGCTCATAGAAAACTCCTGCTCTCCACAGCCAAACGCGCAGAGAAAATCCATAAAGTAGGGTGGTGCGTTTTCACTTCAAATAATCGAACGAATCGGAGACGGTCAAATCAAACAAAGCAACCGAAACATATGAAAACGCACCAAGCAATTAATTAACGCGAATATTCAGTTCACGCCAAATAGCGAGTTAAAGATAAATGGCTAATCGAAGACAAAGGGTTAGTCGACGATCAACTCAGAAGGGATTTCTATACCCACTTCTTTATAGTAACGAGCAGCACCTGGGTGAAGCGGAACAGGAAGGCCTGCGATCCCTTTCTCAAGTGCCATTGCTTTGGTTGCTTTGTGGATACCTTGTAGGAAAGGTAGGTTTTCATAGATAGCTTTGGTCAGTTGATACACATCTTCTTCAGAAATGTCTTCACGAACCGCTAGGAAGTTAGGTTGGGCAATCGTAGTAATTGGTTTATCGACACCTGGATAAGTGTTTGCTGGGATCTCATACTTGGTCCAAATATTGTAATCACCATTCGCTTGTTTGATTTGTGCATCGGTAAACGACAAGATTTGAATATCTTCACCCAGTGCTGCAAAGGCTTGCGTCACCGCACCAACAGGAACACCAGCAGGCGTGTTCATACCATCAATTGTGCCATTTTGTAATGCGCTCGCACTGCCACCATAACCCATAAAGGCGAGTTTAAATTGTTCTGGGTCCACGGATAAGCCTTGCATGATTTGACGACCTGAGTTTTCAGTCCCAGAGTTCTTCTTACCGATAGAGAATTTCTTACCGTTTAGGTTCTCTAGATCGCTTACCGTACCTGTTTTTGCTAGATCTGAACGCACAATAAAGTGTTCTACGTTTTGCCATAACATGGAAACTGAACGCAGTTGAGTTTGTCTGCCAGATTTCTCATATGGCCCTAAACCCTGCCAAGCCCAAGCACCATACAAACCTTGTAGAATTGCGAACTGAGCTTCGTTCTCGTTCAACAACTTTACGTTCTCACCCGAGCCCGCAGAGCTGATAGCCGCTAAAGAAAAATGCTGCTTAGGCGCAAGCTTAACTTTACTCAATGTCGCTAAGGCCACACCCACTGGATAATAGGTACCACCCGTTGAAGCCGTCGCTAAAATATAGCTGCGATCTTCTTCAGCTGACGCATTACTGATAAGGCCAAGAGAAGCCATTGCTAGCGCTAAAGTTTTAACCAGCTTGTTGTATTTCATTGTTACTCTCCATGTAGGGTTATTCACGTTATATTTTTGTTAACAACAATAGATAGCAAGCGTAATGCCAGTTTTTAACTATTTGTTTTAATTTACTTTTATTTTAAAACCTATTCAAAATAAGCCGTTTTTTGCTTATTCCCCTGTTATTAAGTAAGCCATTTTTTGCTTATCGGCTACCGGAATTAACACCTGTAGATCGGGAAGCAAGTCACACCATGTTGCAGTTGTGTGATCAATGTATGTAAATTGATAAATATGCAATGAGCCATTTATTGCTCATTAAAAATCAACAAGCACTGCGATGAAGCCGCTCTCTAAGGGTCAACATAGTCACTTCGATTTAACCCATAACGCACCATCTTTTGGTTCAATGTTCGACGAGGTAAATCCAAGTCTTGCATAACATCATTGATGCGTCCCTGATAACGAACTAGCGCATCATGAATCACTTTCCGTTCAAAGCTCTGTACTTGAACCGCCAAAGGGATGCCCGCCGTTGTGGACTCTGTGACAGAATTGGGACGACACGCCAAAATATCCCCAACGGTCAAGCTTTCATCCAATGCAAAACGAATCGCAACATTACGCAGTTCACGCACATTGCCCGGCCACGCATACGAGAGCAGTGCATAGCGATCAGCCTCACTGGCTATACGTGTTTCGGAATTGGCTTCTTGGGTGAAGTGTTCAAACAAAAGTAAGGCATCTTCTTCACGCTCACTGAGTGGAGGCAAATGCAGCTGGGCAACATTCAAACGATAGAATAGATCTTGGCGAAAGTCGGGGTGATTCAGTAGATCGCTTTTCGAGGCAGAGACCACTCGTAGATCAACATGTTGTTGCTGATTCCCCCCCACGCGTTCGACGACATTATCTTGCAAGGTGCGCAGCACTTTTACCTGCATCGACAGCGGCATACTCTCTATTTCATCAAGGAACACTGTGCCTTTGTCGGCAAATTCCAGCTTACCAATGCGTCGTTTGGCCGCACCAGTAAACGCTCCGGCTTCGTGTCCAAACAGCTCGCTTTCAAAGAGATTTTCTGGGATTGCGCCACAGTTGAGCGGAACAAACGGATGGGTTTTACGTTGGCTGAATTCATGTAAGCAAGAGGCGACCAGCTCTTTACCACAACCCGTTTCACCATAGATGATCACGTTGGTGTCTATGGAAGCGACTTTCTGGATTTGCTCGCGCAGTTCACACATCACTTTACTGCGACCGATCAGCACCTGTTCAATGCCCTTAAGGTTATCCAGATAGTTCTGACGACTGTTTCTGTCTTGGCCACTTTGATGTTTATCTACCGCTTCCGATACCGTTTGAGACAGACGCTCTGGGTCGAATGGCTTCTCAATGAAGTCATAGGCACCTTGCTGTAAGGCTTTCACCGCCATATCGACATCACCATGCCCAGTAATCAAAATAACAGGCACATCTGGCACAAGACCTTTGAAACGCCCTAGCAGATCAACACCATCAATATCAGGTAAACGAACATCGGTGATAATGGTTTGAAAATCACCCTGCTCTACGGCGTTTAACGCATCTTGTCCTACTTCAAATGCGGTGACATCGAAGCCCGCCAGCTGCAACCATTGGCTGGTTGCTTGACGCACAATCGCGTCATCTTCAATTAAAGCAATACGCTGCATAGTTTGGTTCCGCCACTCTACATCTGATTAATATCGTCCACGGTATGTAAAAAAACCTCAGACGAAAAGGAGCTAGCTCCCACTTTGAATAACACTCCTTTAACAGTTTAATAATGTTTGTTAGCTTCGATTTGTCTCACTCTCCATTCGCTTAAAAAGCAAACATAAAACCTTGTCAAACCACTAGCTCAAAGAGGCAAGCCACTAATTTTAAAGGGATTTGATCAGCAATGATGAATAACAATCGATATTGGTTATTCCTGTGTACCTGTTTATTGATTGGTTTGGTGCAGGTCACCACCAAGAATGGCATCAGCCAGTGGAAGCTTGAACAAGCCCAACGCTATGCCGAACAGCGCTTCCTTGGCTACATTGCCGAAGCAAGGCGAACCCTTAAGCGTTTCTATTATCTGCCCTACCTAGTAACCAATGATGAAACCAGTGTGCGCTTCATTGATGGTGAAGCCCGCCTAGAAAAACGCATTAAGAAGCAGCTGATTCAATTGGATAAAGCCGCCAACACCAAGGGCTGGTATCTGCTTTCTGGCGAAGGGGACTTGTTGGTATCGAGTGTTGAAAGAAGCAAACTGAGCAATAAGAACGCCAGTACAATTGTTTCGAAGATCCACCAACAAGGTGGTGCGATTTCAGTGGTGACAAAAAACAAAGGCGTGACACCCGATTACTTCATAGCGGCACCCGTATATCGAGCCTCTGATGTGGTTGGCATTGTCGCGGTGCAAATCGATTTGTCATTGTTAACCGATCAATGGTTTGCCGATGGTGAGGCGATACTGTTTCAGAACCCTAGCGATCAGTTCTTTCTCTCCAGTGACAACAGGTTGAGTGCCGATTGGTTCAATGACACCTTCAATTCTCAGCCCACAGCGACAAAACGTGAGCTGTATGACCAAACCCATATTCGCGTGTGGCGATTGCAAGATAAAGATTACCTAATTCAGTCCATCAAGTTAGACGATCTGAATTGGCGTTTAACCTACCTAACGCCATTAACCAGCCTCAACCAGACCACGAACTGGATCAGCTGGAGTGTGGCGGTTGGCTGTCTTTTCATTCTGTTACTGTTGGTTATTCTTTACCAAAGACGCCAGAAAAAGCTCAGCAATCTGAGAATCCAAAAGCTTATCGAAGAGTCTGAGAAACGACTGTCTGGGATGATCAATAAAACCCATGTTGGGTTAATACTGATCGATAAACACGGACGCATTCACGATATCAACCTGATGGCGAAGAACTACTTTTCACTATCTGATTCAATGATCAATAACATCAAGGCGTGGCAGTTATTTGAGGCAGGTAATCCGAATTCAACCACCTTGCAACTGCTCAAAAACTTAGAGCAGCATCAAGAGCTGGCCGAGATAACTAGCGTCGAAACCATGGCAAGACGCAGCGATGGCAGCTACTTCCCTGTTTTATTCTCTATTAGCGCCTTTCCTTGGCATGCGACGACTTACTACCTGTGTACCGTAATCGATATCAGCAAACGTAAGAAAGCCGAAATTGCGGTGCAAAACGCCAATAAAACGCTACAACTGCGGGTCGAAGAGCGAACTCAAGATCTAAAAGATGCGCAGCAAGAACTTGTCGAATCTAGCAAACTGGCTGCACTAGGGCGGATGTCGAGTGCGATTACTCATGAACTCAATCAGCCGCTTACTGGCCTAAAAACGCTACTTTCAAGTAACCAGCTATTGATGGAAAGAGGCGAGACCAAGATGTTGAAAGCGAACATGGACTTAGTCATGAGCCTGATCGACCGAATGGCTAACATGACCAGCCAATTGAAGTCGTTCGCCTTCCAAAGACTTGAAAAGCCTTACCCAGTTTCACTGACAGACGCACTGCAAGAAACCCTGCGAATTCATCAAGCCGAACTGGAAAACGTCGATATTCGCGTGCGTGTCGCTTCCAATATTTCGATGGTAATGGGAGAAGAGGCGCGACTTCGTCAAGTGCTTGGTAACCTGCTTAGAAACGCTGTCGATGCCACGCAGAATCAGAAACCAGCAACCATTGTGATCAGCGCTCATACCGAGCAACAACGCGTGATCATCAAGGTTCAAGATAACGGTTGTGGTGTGTCTGAAGATCAACTCGAAACCATTTTCGAACCATTTCATACCAACAAAAAGATGGGCGAAGGCTTGGGGCTCGGGTTGGCTATCACAGCGAACAACGTGCGCGATATGCAAGGCACATTAATAGCGAAGAACAATTCAGACCAAGGCATGACATTTACGTTAACACTAAACAATAGCAATAGTGAGTAGTTACTTACACAGACCTTGAACTCCACATTCTATTGAAGCGCTAGAACTAAAAAACCGCCCACAGAGGGCGATTTTGATTCACTTATTGGCGTGTGACTTATTCACTAATCCGTTAACGACTTACTCAGCTAACTGCTTCAACAACAGTTCTGTTGGGCGCACAATCGCGATGATCGATTCATCGTAGATTTTCGCTGAATCAGACAGTATCGCTTGGTAGGCATTCACGTCAGCTTCTCTTACCTTCTCGCCAGCTTGCGCTTTAGCAATCAAAGTTAATGCTAAATCTGCAACTTCAACGGTTTTCTCTGCAACCACCACAGTCTCTACCGAAGACACGTTACCAGCGAAGACAGTTTCCGCCGCTAGTGCAGCTGATTTTGCTTGCTGATAATGCTCTGCAAGTTGCTCTAGCGCCTGCTGATTGCCTGTCGCCACTTCATTGACCAAGTCTTGCATCTCATACACCGCGTAGCTTTCTACTGGCAAAGCATCCACGAAGCGATTTAGGCGCTCGTATTGGCTGTACAAGGTGCCCTTAGGTTCAGTGGAGTTCCACTTTTCCCAGTTGCGAGCATAGTATTGAGCCGGCTCGGTGTATTTCGCTAGCACGCGCAGGTCGTGAATATCTTGGCCTTTGGCAATGCGCTTCAACAGCATATCAGCATCTGCGTGATGACGTAGCCCTACCGATACTTCCGACCATGTATCCATTGCTTTCATGCGCTTATACATACTGCGTTCGTCTGTCAGTTCTGCATCCGACCAGAAACGTTCTGCAATTGCATAACTGCGAGGCCATAGGTAGTTTTCGACCGTGAGGCTGTCTTTGTTTTCTAGCCACATGGTGATCTCGCCGCCTAAAATCAGCTCTTTTTCTTTGTCGGTTAGCTCCGCGGGGTAGCCTCCGTTTGGCTCAGGGATCACGCTGCCTTCTACATCGCTGCTCGCAATCACTTCGCCTGTGGTTGGCCAGCGCACGTTACCAATTAACTGATAGCTGCCTTCCGCAAACCCATTTGGATTCAAGTTCAGGTTGAATTCGGTATACGACATGAAGTTATCGAAGTGGCCGACAAAGGTTTTACCCGGCACATAATCAAGGATGTAGATCTCTTCACGAGACTTACCGTTGTAATCACTGAACGCGCGGAAAGTACCGTCTTGCGCTTCAATGATAGTCAGTGTTCCCTTACGTGGGCTGCCTTTAGAGCGAGGCTTTTGCCATTGGTAAGTCACAAACTTCTCACCACTGTGCAGCTTATCGTCAACCGTGATGCCACTTGGCATTGGATCATTGCGATAGTGGTAACTGGTTGGCTGAGGTTGGTCTAGGTAGTAACCCGTAGACAGAATACCTGGGTAGCCCTCTTTCGCCGCACGACCGATACTGTCGTGTCCTTGCCAGCTTTGAATCACGATAGAAGTTGGCAGATCTTTATGCCAAATCTCATCCCAACCCGTCATCTTCTTGCCACGCTCTTCCAGCATCTTTTCAACTTTTACGTTGAGGTAAGACTGTAAGCCGCGCTCGCCATCGATATTGTTCTCTTCGATGAACTCTTGGTGCTTTTCGCTGTTTTTCCATTGCGCATAGTTCGGCTCATCGCCACCAATGTGGAAGTACTCGTCTGGGAACAGTTCTGTCACTTCATCAAACACGTCGCCCAGCATTTCATAGAGCTCTGGGTTAAGTGGGTCCATCAATGGCTCAAATACACCCCAGCCACGTTCTTGTTCGTAGCTTTGACCTTCACCACCCGACATCAAGCGTGGGTAAGCGTGCGCCACAGCAGAAGAGTGTCCCGGCAGTGAAACTTCTGGAATAACACGAATACCAAGATTACGAGCGTACTCAACTAAGTAACGAACTTGGTCTTTGGTGTAGTAATCACCATCAGTGGTTTCTGACCATAGACGCGGCCAAGATTCCGTTTGAATGCGGATACCTTGATCGTCCCAGAAGTGCCAATGGAACACGTTCATTTTCGCAGAAGCCATCGCATCTAGCTGACGAATCAACACATCAAATTCAATGAAGTGACGCGAGGTATCGTAAGAGACTCCACGCCAACGAAAGCGGGGCTCATCAACAATGGTTACGGCAGGAATATGGTAGCCAGTTGCTGTGGTTTCAACGAGCTGTAAAAGGGTTTCGATGCCGTGAATAGCGCCATATGGGCTTGGTGCGCTCAGCGTGATTTGCTCACCCTGAGTCGTAATTTTGTAAGACTCTACAGAGTCGATGTTCTGTACTTCAGACTTTGGCGCCGCGTCGATATCAATGATCAGGTTCGCTTCGTCTGCGCTATCAACCTGCCAGTTTAGAATCGGCACGCCAGTTTGGCGCTCTAGGCGATCGATAAAGCGTTTCGCGGTGTATTCAACGCGATCAGAGTTAAAGCCTTTGATGTAAACCTTGAAGTTACCGTCGACCTTAACTTGCCCAGCTTGCAGCTCGACTGTTTGTGGATACGGCATTAAATTTAGATCGGTATTCGGAGCCATTGCTAACGCCATTGGGGACACTACTGAACTTGAAATCAATAGAGACAATATAGTTTTTTTCATTATTAGTTTTCCTATATAACGGGCGTTCTGTTTTGTTTATCGGAGGCAATTCACAAAACAGAACCATCAACCACTGCTGTTGTTTATCTTTATTTAAAACACTTATCTTTATTCCAAACGCTTCTCGTTAGTTCACAAGAGCGACCGCTTCTCGGACTAACTCCGCGATCTCGTCCCACTGTTCGTTCTCGATCATCTTCGGAGATACCATCCAAGTACCGCCACAGCACACCACGCGATCCACAGCTAGATAGTCATTAACGTTGTGTTTGCCGATACCACCAGTAGGCATTAGCGACACATCAACGTAAGGTGCGAGTAAAGATTTCACCATGTTGATGCCGCCAGACGCTTCTGCAGGGAAGAACTTCAAGAAGTTAAGACCAAGCTCTAGCGCTTGCTCTACTTGGCTTGGGTTGTTTACGCCCGGAACGATTGGCATGCCGATCTCTTGGCAGCGTTTTACGGTGTTTGGATTCAGGCCCGGTGCTACGATGAATTCGCTGCCCGCCTCTTTCGCAAGGTCGATCTGCGCTGGCGTTAATACTGTACCAGCACCGATACACATCTCTGGGTAGGCATCACGCATCGCACGAATCGAATCCGCTGCCGCTTCGGTACGGAACGTCACTTCTGCGACTGGCAGGCCGTTTTCTACTAACACTTTTGCTAGTGGAATCGCATGTTCCACCTTGTTGATTTGAATAACAGGGATAACTTTGAACTGCTTAAGTGTGTTGATCATTTCTTGAGACATAATAAATTCGCTTTGTTTTTCTATTTTTTAATTAAGTGATTCATAGCGCTTACCGGGATGATCGCGCCTGAGTATTGAATAACGGTAGAAGCCAGTTGGTGACCCAGTTCAGCTGCATCATTGGTGCTCTCACCTGTAAGACGCGCCGCCAGATAACCCGCAGCGAAGGAGTCACCTGCTGCGCAGGTGTCGACCACGTTAGAAACACGAGTCGCGGATACATAACTCTCAACAACATCGCCTTGTTCAACTTGAACAATCTTGCATGGCTCACAGCCACGTTTGATGACGATCTCTTGGCAGCCTAAGCGAAGGCAGCGTTGTTGAACGCTCTCGCCATTGCCCCAAACCAGCAGGTCGTCGTCTTCGGTAATCAGTGCAATGTCGACCAATGGTAGTAACTTGGCGTACCAATGCTGAGCTTGTTCAGTCGTCCAAAGTTGCGGGCGATAGTTGTTATCAAAAATCAGCTTGCCGCCTTGATTTGAGAACACGCTAATAGCTTTGAATAAGCGCTCACGATAGGCGTCATCTAAAATCGCGATACTGATACCGCTGATGTAAACCGCATCGACTTGTTTCTCGGTCAGGGCGATTTCAAGCTTATTCAGATCACTAGCTTGAAAGTAAGATTTGACTGCCGCGTCGTTGCGCCAGTAATGAAAGTGTCGCTCGCCTGTCTCGTCGGTTTCAACCATGTAGAGTCCAGGAAGCTTGTTCGCAATGCGTTCGACGAAATTGGTTTGAATGCCTTCTAGTTGCCAGCTATCAATCATATTTTGAGACAGCTCATCACTGCCAAGCCCTGTCGCATAGTGCACAGAGAGGTTTTGATGTTGAGTTAAGCGAGAAAGGTAAAGTGCGGTATTAAGTGTGTCACCGCCAAACTTTTTGGTTAATGGAGAGCCGCTGATTTCGACCATACATTCGCCAAAGAAAGCAATATTGAAATGAGAAGATGCAGGCATAGCCGATCCTAAAATAGAGAGATATATGTGGGAGAAGGCCCTGCCACTAAGCAGGGCCTGAATTAAGCAAACCAGTTGTGGAGACTAGGTTTAGCTTGTTTGATTTGCAGGACGTTGAGGTGCCGCTTCTTCTTCAAGTACGCCAGTCTCAGACATTTCCATCTCCATCAGAGCACGCTCGTCATCAAGAATCGCTTTTGCCATTTCAGGTGTTACTTGGTTAGCCGGAGTCACTAGGCTCACAACCACACCTGCCGTTAGAGCAAACAGACATGATGGGATAACTGGGTTGCCCCAGAAGGCTGTGTAGTCAGCGTTTAACATTACTACGAATGAAGCTACAGAAGCACCCGCTAGTGTTGCAAGCGCACCTTGCCAGTTGTAGCGTTTCCAGAATTTACCCAACATACCGCACACAAACATGCCCGACATAACCGTTGAAATCATCTTAGTGATGTAGCCAATGATGTCGTTTGACGTCAGTGCGAACAGTAGTGCGAAGCCAATCACCACAACCAAAGCTAGACGAGAGTAGTTCAACATTGATTCTTTGTTTGGTACGCGGCCTGTGAACATCACGTACACGTCACGCAGTAGGATAGATACACCGGCAATCGCATCTGAGCTTGCACTCGACATGGTTGCAGATAGACCTGCGATAAGAACAATCATGCCTACGCCAACTGGAAGAACCGTTGCAGCTACGTATGGGAACGAGTAGTTCGGGTTATCCAATGATGGGTCGATTGCGTGCGCAGCCATACCAATGATTGCTGGAATAATAGAGAAGAAAAGGTACAACACACCAGAAGCGACAAATGAGCGACGGATAGTTGAAACATCTTTACCAGAGTAGATACGCTGACGGAATGAAGGTGTTGCAAGTACGCCCACACCGATAACCACAGCCAGAGAAACAGCAGGCAGAATGCCCAGTTTATCGATTGCTAAAAAGCTTGTAGCAGCAGGGTCCATCGCAGCGTAAAGGTTATCCATACCACCAATGTGATCAACAGACATTACCGCCATTAGGATGAAGCCAGCAAAAAGGATGATTGCTTGAATCGTATCGGTCCATACAACTGCTGTGTAACCACCGATAACAACGTAGATAGTGAAAGCTGCAGCAATAATAATTTTCGCAAGGTTAAGGTCGATGTCTGCAATCCACGCTAGGTACATGCCGCCACCTAGAATGTGCGCACCTAACCAACCGATTGAC
Organism: Vibrio sp. 1F255; assembly: GCF_041439145.1. Taxonomy (NCBI): domain Bacteria; kingdom Pseudomonadati; phylum Pseudomonadota; class Gammaproteobacteria; order Vibrionales; family Vibrionaceae; genus Vibrio; species Vibrio sp. 1F255. The sequence goes on from NZ_JBGONQ010000010.1 coordinate 45,604, forward strand.
GCGATAAAGATAAGTAGGCCAACCACGTTTTTTACGATTCGGTTAGCGCCAACGTAATAAGCCAGCTCTTCACTCATGGTCATGAAGTTCAGTTTACGAACCGGAGCAAACCAAAGTGCAAGCAATAGGATGCCCACAGCACCGCCAATTCCGTACAGAGCACCTGCCCAGCCATTTGCGTAGCCGAAGCCAACCGCGCCCATACTTGAACCCGTGCCGACCATAGTCGCAACCGTTGTACCAAGTACTAAGAATAATGGCAGGCCACGGCCGCCTAATAAGAAATCTTCGCCAGATTTTTGATTACGCGAGACAAACCAGCCTAACCAAATTAGAAAACATACGTACACGCCGAAGCCTGTAAGAAAAAGTGTGCTGTTCATTTGACACCTCTCAGTGAAATATTGAGTTCATTCTTGAACTTTATTTATGATTCATTCATTTTTATATTTCATATAATTACTTTATTGATTTTATCTATTTTAATTAAAGTAATTTTTATAAATGTAGGGTGAGAGTATTAAAGGATAATAACAGGGATGACTAACCCCTAATACTCTCTAAGTAGGTAATTGTGATTAGGTTATTACTAAACGCGATCCGCGCGGTAGCAAGTCACATCTACTTCAACCTTCACGTCTACCACTAGGTCACAGACCATGCAGATACGAGCCGGTGGGTTAGCACCGAAGAACTCTTTGAATACCTTATTAAAAGATTGGAAGTAACGAGAATCCGTTAGCACAACCTTTACGTGCATTACGTCTTCTAGGCCGTAGCCCGCTTCAGTCATGATATCGACACAGTTTTGGATCGCTAGGCGAGACTGGTCAACAATGCCACCCTCTACCACTTCACCATCTGTCATCGGTGTCTGGCCAGAAACGTATAGTAAACCACCCGCTTCAGTTGCGCGTGCAAATGGTAAATGTTGTCCGCCTGTACCTGTACCGCCTTCAACACCGTAACGTTTAATAGTCATTTTTTAACTCCACTTCTTTATAGATAATATTGGTTCTGTTCCAATATATTTAAATTAATTCGTCGTTTTCTTATTACTGTATATTTAATAAAATAATTAAATTCTAATTACGGTAAATAAAAACGCCTGAACGATTATTTTTTACTTTTCCTTTTTGGTAAGTTAACTCACCATTTACAAATACACTTTCGATTCCCTCAGCAACTGAAATAGGGTTTTCAAATGTTGCTGTGTCTTTAATATTCTTTGGATCAAATAAAACTAAATCGGCAAATGCGTCTTGGCGAATCTCACCTCTTCCCGCGAGGTTGTAGCGCTTCGCAGACATTCCGGTCATTTTGTGAATCGCTTCTGGCAGCGCAAACAGTTTTTCATCTCGGCAGTAGTGGCCTAAGACTTTCGGGAAAGTGCCCCACAATCTTGGATGTGGATGCGGGTCATTTGGTAAACCATCAGAACCAACCATGGTCAGCTTGTATTTCAATACGCGCTTTACGTCGTTCTCATCCATGCAGTGGTAAACCGCACCGGCTGGTTGAAGCGCTTTTGCTGCGTCCATCAGTGGTAGGTTCATCTCATCAGCAATCTGCTTAAGCGTTTTGCCTGCATGTTCAGGCTTTGCTTTAGACCAAGTGATGAAGATGTCGAAATCGTCTGTCACCTGTTTCAGATCTAATGTCGAAGAGCTCGCTGAGTATGGATAGCAGTCGCAAGACACATCTTGGTGCTCTGAAACCTTGTCCATCAAATCAAGCACTTCAACAGTTCTGCCCCAGTTGCCTGCACCTGCACATTTAAGGTGAGAGATAACAACCGGTACTTTCGCGTATTGCCCGGTCTCAAACGCTTCTTCCATCGCGCTTAAGATCTCTTCGAATTCAGTACGCATATGCGTGGTATAGATACCGCCATGACTAGACAGCACTTTCGCTAACTGCATCACTTCATTGGCGTTGGCTTGTTTCGCGCTTGCGTAAGCCAAACCTGAACTCAAACCCAGTGCACCCTGCTCCATCGCTAAATCAAGGTTGCTTTGCATTGCCGCGATTTCTTCTTCGCTTGCGGTGCGTTGCAGGTCGTCCATCACTTGGTTACGCAGTGTAGTGTGGCCAACTAATGCTGCTACGTTCACCGCTGGTTGCGCTTGCTCTACCGCTTGTGCATACGCCGCAAAAGTTGGGTATTTAAAATCAGCCTGCGCACCTAAAAGATTCATTGGGTCAGGTGGATCGCCAGCCAAAACCGTTGGCGATGCGCTGATGCCACAGTTGCCAACAATCACGGTTGTCACACCTTGGCTGATCTTAGGTAGGCAGTCTGGGTAACGAATTACGTTGGTATCGTCATGTGTATGTACATCGATAAATCCAGGAGCCAATGCTAAGCCTGCTCCCTCAACCAACTGGCCACAATCTTCGTGATCGATTTGACCAATTTCGGCGATTTTTCCATCAAGGATTGCTACATCGGCACAAAACGATTGTTCGCCGGTGCCGTCAAACACCTCTACATTTTTGATTATCGTATCGAACAACATTTTTCACTCTCTCAATCCACTGTGTTGATGGAGCTATATTAGAAATCCAGCCGATTATTTTCAGTGACAAAACACACATAATATTTTAATTTGTGTGATAGTTTCTATCACAAAACACATTATAGATATATTTAAACATTAAATAACAACCACTTAAATCATGTTAGGAATCAGCAATGAAACATAACCCTGCACAAAAAGATGTTATAAAGTATCAAAAAGATAGTTTCATCTTGACTGAAAAAGGCCAAAAAGGGAGAGCAGTATCACAATCTGAGAACGGTGTTTATCGACTGGTTGATGAAGACATTTCGCTTCCGGTAGCAATTATCAAACAATCAGCGTTGACCAATAACCTGAATTGGATGCAATCATTCGCCGATCATCATCAGGTTAAATTGTCGCCACATGGCAAAACATCGATGACGCCTGATTTCTTCCGTCAACAGCTAGAAAATGGCGCTTGGGGAATTACCGTTGCGACACCTGCACAAGCAGAAATTGCAGCAATGGCAGGCGCAAAAAGAATCATCATGGCTAACCAATTGGTAGGTAAAACCAACATGGCGATCATCGAACAGCTTATTAGTGAGTTCGACGTTGATTTCTATTGCTGTGTGGATTCATCGGTAAACGTGCAGCAACTCAACCAATACTTCGCCAACAAAAAGCAGACGCTAAAAGCTCTAATCGAGTTTGGTGTTCCGGGTGGCCGTTGTGGTTGTCGTTCACCTCAAGAAGTTTTAGAACTGGCTCAAACCATTCAAGATACGCCTGCACTTTCGCTAGCGGGTATTGAGGTGTATGAGGGCGTGATTCATGGCGACAATGCCGAGCAAGACATTCGTACCTTCTTAAACCAAGCGCTGACCTCGGTCGAAAGCCTCGCATCAGATGGCCTAATTGCAGGGCAACCTATCATCACTGGTGCAGGTTCGGCTTGGTATGACGTGGTTGCAGAATGTTTAGCGAACCTAACCGATTACTTGGCGATCATCCGCCCGGGCTGTTACGCGATTCACGACACAGGTATCTACCTAGACGCTCAAAGCAAGGTGTTGCAGCGTGCCCAAGTAAACCAAGGTTACGCGTGCGAATTGGGTGGAGATCTCGAATCGGCACTTGAGGTATGGGCGTATGTAATCTCTCGCCCAGAACCGACCAAACTAGTTGTTGGGCTAGGCAAGCGTGATGTGGCCTTTGATGCGGGGTTACCTATTGCCGAACGCGGCTATCGCAATGGCGAAGCTATCTCTGTGAAAGGGCTGACTGCGACCGCCGTGATGGATCAGCATACCTTTGTTGAAACGGACGGCTCTTCTGAAATTGAAGTGGGCGACATGATTGCATTCTCAACCTCACACCCGTGTTTAACCTTCGATAAGTGGCGCTACATTGCCATCAGCGATGACGACCATCAGGTAACAAACTGGGTGGAAACCTGCTTCTAGTTCGATTTTTCAATAAGCTAGAATCAGCGAAGCAATAAGATATACTAACGGGGCTAAGGCTTAGTTTTTAATGGATTAGTGCTCATAAAAAGCTAAAGAGCTTGCTTCTTACGAGCTAGATTCTTAATAACTAGGTAATAACGATTAGCCCCATCAACAAAGGATCAGGATTCTTGAGTTTAGAAGTAGATATCATTTCACAGATAACGGAGCGTTTTCCCGCTCTTCGTGATGCAGAGAAAAAAGTCGCTAAGCTGATCATGGACGACATTGATTTTGCTGCCAATGCCAGCATCACAGAGCTTGCTGAAAGCGCTCAAGTGAGTGAAGCCACCATTACACGTTTTGCTAAAGCGATCGGTTGCAGCAACGTACGTGATATGAAGATTAAGTTGGCTCAGACGCTAACCGTTGGCCAGCGCTTTATCCTCGAACCGGTTGACCAAACGGGTTATCAAGGTATCTACGAATCGATCAAGCAAAGCCTAGACATCAACCGCACCTTGTTCAAAGAGCAAGACGTTGAAACCGCAGTCAGCTGGCTGCATAACGCCAGACAGATCATTGCTATTGGTATGGGTGGTGGTTCAACCATTGCTTCTCAAGAGCTGCAACATCGACTGTTTCGTTTAGGCTACCCAGTGGTGTCGTACAACGATGGCTTGATGTCACGTATGGTTGCTGCCACGGCAGATGCTAATGACGTAATGGTGATGATCTCTGCGACTGGCTTTACACCAGTGATCACAGAAACGGCAGAGCTGGCTAAGCAGTACGGACTTAAGATCATTGCGATTACCCCACAAGATACACCGCTAGCAAAAATTGCCGATATCTTGTTACCCATCAAGCATATGGAAACCGACTTCATCTACAAGCCGTCGGCTTCTCGCTACGCTATGTTGGCGTTAGTGGATGTGCTTTCTATGGGAATCGCAGTCAATCACAAGAACCGCTCGCGCGACAAACTGCGTCGCTTGAAAGTTGCGCTCGATTCTTACCGAGGCGGTGGCGATAGACAGCCTCTCGGTGATTAACGAATCAAGGATAGAATGAGCTTAAATTCACGCGCGCGGCAGTCTTTCACAAGCTCGTATAAGCTCATTTCTAATCCTGTGATTTGGATACCAGCATCCATTAGTCGACGGATTGCCAGATCTTTGTTGAGTGCCGTTCGTGAGCTAACACAGTCGCCAACTACCTGAACCTTGTACCCAAGTTCCAACAACCCCATTGCGGTTTGATAAACACAAATATGAGCCTCAATACCACACACTAACCAAGTCTCTACATCCTTGGCTTGAACCGCCTCAACAAACTTGGGCTCATCACACGCGTTGAAAGTGAATTTAGGTATCGGCTTTGCATCATTCAGCAAGTCATTAAGTTCGTCGACTGTAGCACCTAGCTTCTCTGGGGTCTGCTCCAAACGAATAATTGACAGCCCCAAAACCTGCGCTCCTTGAGCTAACTTCCCGCAATTAGCAATCAGCGTATCGCTCTCATCAACAAGGCGTGCGAGCTTGCCTTGTACGTCCACAACCACCAAACCTGTGTTTTGTTTCGTTAGCATGTTTATTCCTTGTTTTAAACAGCCTGACTCACTAAGCAACCTGATGTGTATTTTTTCTACTATGTAACGATTCAGCTTACAAAGCCATACAGTAATACATACAAGACTACGGAATAATACTCACCAACGGTCGAAAGGTCGCAAAATAAAAATTATTGATACTGGCATGACATTTAAGAGTGAGTAACAAAGATGAACAAGATAACGAAATCAGCATTAGCACTGGGTTTAATCAGCGCAGTTTCTCTTCCAGCTTTAGCAGCAGGTACTGACGGCGGTGCGTACATTGGTGGCGGACTTAGTGTCTACCAAGATTCTGACACAGACGGTCACGGTAGCTTAGATTCAGATGGCATGGGCTACAACCTATACGGCGGCTACCAATTCAACCGTATCGTAGGTGTTGAACTTGGCTATACAGATTACGCAAACTACAAAAATAGCGCTGAAAAGCTGTCTCCGACGTCTGTTTCTTTGTCAGCAAATCTTGGTTACACATTCGACAACACAATCCGCCCATTCGTATTGGCTGGTTTAAGCTCTGTTGACCTAAACGCAAATAAGAGTGCTGGTTACGCTGATGACAGCGGTACGGGTTTCCACTTTGGTGTAGGTGTTGAATACACGCCAATCGAACACCTAACGCTACGCTTAATCTCGCAAGCGGATGCAGTAAGCGTAGACGACACGGTCCAATTTAAGAACTCTCAGATATCAGCTGGTGACCACACGCTTGCCTTCAAAAGCATTAGCTTCGGTGGTTCATACAACTTCTAATGTGATTGAACCACATAGAATAAGCTGAACATACTAATTCACTTTGCTGTTCCACCTTGTCATGAAGGTCACTCAGTAAAGTAAATTTTTTGTATCTACACACCTTAGCGTCATTTCACTTTAGCCAGTTTATCGCTCACCATCACTGATTGAGCTTTATGCGTTGATATTAGAGTTTTCTTGGTAGCGAGACTAAAATAAAGGGATAAGTGACACAGGAAGACAAGACCTATGAATCTACCACGCTTAAACATGTCGATAAACAAACTCCCTTTCGTTTTGGCAGTGTATTACCTGCTTGTCATTAACTTGCCTATCTCACGCGAACTGTTCAATATTCTTAGTGCCTCACAAGCCGAAAGCATTGGGTTTATCATCTCGATCCCATTTTTCTTTCTCGCCGCATTCAACTTTATCTTTCAAGTATTCAACTGGCCGATATTCGCCAAAGCTTTTTTTATCTTGTTACTACTTACTTCCTCTTTAGTCAGCTACAGCATGTTCAACTACGGCATTTTTGTAGACTATGGAATGATAGAAAACGTCTTCGAAACCAACAGCGGAGAGGCTGCTAGCTACCTAAGCAGCTATTCTATTTTATGGTTTGTTCTGATGGGAGGAGTCCCGTCACTGCTGCTTTTATTTACGGATCTTGAAAGAGAATCTTGGAGAGATTTTGCGATTTGGAAGTCGATAGGGCTGCTGTCTTCGTTGATCGTCATTGCCATCATTGCCGGGTTGTTTTACAAAGATTACGCATCGATTGGTCGTAATAACTCTCATCTTAAAAAGATGATCATTCCGACCGAATACGTCGCTTCAACCGTAAAATACATCAACAATACTTACATCAAAGAACCGATTCCTTACCAAGAAATCGGCTTAGATGCGCAGCTAAAACCAGAAGCTAAACAAGCTGAAAAACCAACCTTATTGGTGTTTGTTCTTGGTGAAACGGCACGTGTATATAACTACCAATATTATGGCTATGAGAAAGAAACCAATGCTCATACCAAACCCTATAACCCGATCTTTTTCTCTGATGTTCAGTCATGCGGAACAGCCACTGCGGTTTCTGTGCCGTGTATGTTTTCTAACATGAATCGCAGCAACTACGATCGTGATAAAGCCTACAACCAAGATAACGTAGTCGACATTATGAACCGCGCGGGCATTCACTCTATCTGGCGAGAGCACGATGGTGGAGACAAGGCGGTCGCACATCGAATCAAAGAGATGACTCTCGTCGCCAAAGACAGCGACCCGCTGTGTAATAACGATGTGTGTTATGACACAGCCATGCTAGAGAACTTCGAACAAGATACTCAAGATCTTAAACAAGATAGCATCATTTTCTATCATATCTCCGGATCTCACGGCCCAACTTACTTTGAGCGATACCCAGAAGATCATAAGAAGTTTGTGCCAGACTGCCCACGTTCTGATATCGAAAACTGCACCAAAGAGCAAGTGGTCAACACCTACGACAACACCATCTTGTACACAGATTTCTTTCTATCACAGGCTATTCAGAAACTAGAGAAACTCACCGATAAGTACAATGTCGCGCTGATGTACATTTCCGATCACGGAGAATCATTGGGAGAAAATGGCATCTACTTACACGGCATGCCTTATTCATTGGCACCGAAAGAGCAAACCCATGTGCCTATGATCCTATGGATGTCTGATGGTTTCGCCGAGCAGAAAGGGATAAACCAGACCTGCTTAAGAAAGGCAGGCAAAGAACAGAGCTTCTCCCAAGATAACCTGTTCGATTCTTTACTCGGTCTAATGGATGTACAAACCAAAGAATACCGAGAAAACCAAGACATTTTTGCTGCGTGTCGGTAGTGTTTTTGCTTATGTAAACCATCGGAAAACTCGAGTTGCCTGAACAAGCTCTCCTCAACTTCCCCTAAAAAGAAAAGACCTCGGTCTTTTCTTTTTTTTCGTCGCTAACATGGAGCCAGAGTGCTAATTTATAACGACGAAACAATGAGCTACATTTAATAGAGACAATAATGGAAGAGTCCGTCGTACTCCAAAGACCAACATGTCTTATTAGACTTCATCTCACTCACATCGCTCATTGAACTTACCACGATTAAGCTCAGTTCAATACCGCGCCTGAATGGCGCATAATATCAATGTTTACGTCATATCATTAAGGACAAATGAATGGACGCTTTCATAATTTCAAGCTGGCAATTTTCTGAGGGGGTGGCACATGAACACACCACCAGCCCAGCCTCATTCGAGCAATCAACTTGGTATCACTGCCAAAGAGATGCTGACGGTTTGAGAGAATGGCTCCACAGTAATACGGTTCCAAATGCCATCATCGATTCATTACTCACCGATGACACCCGCCCTCGGTTCGAACAATTTGGCCACGACTGTTTTTTGATGATTCTGCGAGGCATTAATCTAAACGAAGGTGCTAACCCTGACGACATGCTTAGCCTACGCATCTTATGGTACAAAGGCACTTTAATATCGACACGTAAAGTTCCTTCAAAAGCGGTCAGTAATCTGATATCTGATCTCAAACAAAACCAAGGCCCTACATCATTACCTGATGTGTTGTTGGGCATGATCCGTGGAATCAACCACAGTATTTCAACCTTCCTAGCACCCGTCGAACTATTAATTGACGAGTTAGAATCTACATCCAATATCGACATAAGATCCATTAACGCTCTACATTCAAGGCTACTCAGACTAAGGCGTTATTTGAAGCCACAGAAATACGTTTTTGAAGATTTAATGAGTGACCTACCTGCGCCATTGAGTAAGCACAACAGTCATATAAAGAACAGCCTTGATACCATCCTGAGAATTAACGAGTCTGTTGAGTTTTACATCGAACAAATTAATGTATTTTTAGCGAGCCTAAGTCAGCAACAAGCTGAAAAAATGAATAGAAATACGTACCTATTTTCTATCATTGCAGGTATTTTCCTCCCTGCTGGGTTTTTCACCGGTTTACTGGGTGTCAATATCGCTGGGATACCCGGAACAGATAACCCGATAGCATTTCCACTATTTTGCGTTGGGCTGCTCGTGGTCATAGCGGCAGAGGTCGTTATTTTGAAAAAATTGAGGTTTATTTAATGGTTGAGTTTTTGCAATCCAATATGTGGCTTAGACAAGTAGTTTTAGGTTTACTTCTTATCACTGTGTATTGGGTGATCAAACGCTTAGGTAAGAACTGGATAGAAACATTAGCGGAAAATAAACGTGTCGAATTGAAGCGAAAGCAGTTCGTGATTAAGTGTTTCAATATTGTTCTGTTTCTACTCTTCATCGCTGTGTTTACGATTGTTCTTAACTTGGGTTTTGGTGATATTTCTCTGTTCTTGTCTTCGATATTTGCGGTGCTGGGTGTCGCTTTATTCGCGCAATGGTCGATTCTAAGTAACCTCACAGCCAGCGTACTAATATTTTTCGTCTTCCCTTATCGCATTGGCGACAGAGTAAGAGTCGCGGAGAAAGACGAAGACATCAGCGGTGTGATCATCGATATCACCATGTTCCATGTTATTCTTCGACACAGTTCGGGCAACATTATCACCTACCCTAATAACCTGATCCTACAAAAAGGCGTGATAAAGGTATTAGTTGATCCTGAGTTAAAGAGTGAAACTGTCGATACAAAACTCATCAAAGCTGAAAATTCAGAATCATAAGATCTACTGGTGCCTTAGATATCGGCAAGTCAAACAGATAGACACAGCGAACTGATTCGTAAGATATTAAAAGAGCTTAGTTCGACATGGATTGCAAAACTTGGCGATAAAGGACATTAGAGAGAAGCTTCAATAAGGTAAAAAGTCTAACACCCAATACTTACGCCAAACAAGGCGGATTAACCATAGATGTGTATGGTAGAGTGAGATCTGACTAACCCACCTTTTCTCTATGACGAACGCACTGTTTATAACGTACACCTCTGTCTTTTGTGCCCCATTCGTAGCAAGTTTTATTGAGTTTAGATTTGCGACTAAATATACTGGGGACATCATCAGACGGAGGACAAAAATGAATAATAAAAACAAACATATAGTTTTAATTCATGGTCTATATATGCCTGCGTTGATCATGCAGTATCTGGATAGAAACTTCAAAAAACGCGGCTTTACAACGCACAAGTTTGCCTACAACTCGCTGCGTTTCCCTTCTGCAGCCAAACGCCTCAATCGCTTCGTGAATGCTCGCTTTAATGAATACGATGAGGTCTATTTCTTTGGTCACTCACTCGGTGGCTTACTCATTCGTCACTACTTTAAGTTTTATCAGCCCAATTTTGCCGACACCTGCATTATTACCGCAGGGACGCCGCACAATGGGGCAACTATCGCCAAAACACTGTCGAATCATGGGCTTGGTTTTATATTTGGTTCGAGCAAAATGATCTTAAGCGATGGCCTGGGTGACTACGATATTGATGTGCCGATTGGCGTGATTACAGGTACCTACGACGCCGGAGTCGGACGTATTGTTCTGGGAAGAAACCCGGGCGATGGCACAGTCACACTCGAAGACGCCAACCTGAGAGGAGCAACGGATACTTACGCCCTCAAACTCAACCACACGGCGCTCGTCTACTCCAAAGAAGTCGTAACACTGTCGGCTCAGTTCATCGAACACAGAGCTTTTAAGGACGCTTCATAGCTTATTTCCATTAGCTTTTGCGCGTTGACTCCTGTATCGAGCTCTGTTCTCTTATATGTGAAAGACAAAAACAAAAATACCACTCTGCGATAAGAGTGGTATTCAAAGATTCATTACTGAAAGTGAGTGCTTGTTATACTTTCTATACTTGTTACAAGCGATTAACTCGTGTTGGTAGGAACACCTCACCCAACATGCATCGCACCGAACCACCACCAATGTCTTCAATCGTTTTCACGTTAAATGGTAGCAGCTTGCCATGTGTCGAAAGCTGAGCTAGTTGGGCTGGAGAAAACGCATCGTAAGCCGATTGAGACATCGCGATCACCTTGTCGCCATTCACGGTTTCAAGCTGCAGGATGTTGCCACAGAAACGGTTCATCTGATCAATTGAGATAGAGATAACCTGCTTATCTTTAGCAAGCGACTTCACCACAAAGCGGCGTTCAAACTCAGGAATCACTTCATCACAGATCACGCAGAAGTTATCGCCAATCGCCATCATCACATTGGTATGGTAAATCGGTTGGCCAGACGGTAATGCCGTTTGGAACGAGACCACGCGAGAATAACCAATGCGCTTCGCATAATCTTCTAACACTTCGCGGTCACAACGCTGAGAAAGCGCAGCGTAGATGGTCTTGTTGATATGGTCGATAACCATCACGCCCGTGCTCTCTAGATAAGAACCTTGCGCGATGTAAGACTCTAGAGACTCGCTATGGTTAACAATGCGACCCGACGCTTCTAACGCTTCAATAAGAGCATTTGGCTTAACTTCATTCTGACGGTTTTCACACGCCATAGGGAACGTGAATAAGCTTCCATCACTACAGGTACTGAACCAGTTGTTTGGGAAAACAGCATCCGGAGTTTCAACGCCCAATTCTGGGTAATCAAACTCTACAACTTGCACACCTTCTTTACGCAACGAAGCGACCATAGCTTTAAATTCGGCCATCGTTTCTACTTTCACCTCAGCTTCGGTCAGATTAACTCTGTGCTGAAATTCGTTATCACGTGCTGTTTCTTCGTTAAATTTAAACTCTTTTGGTGGCACCATAACAACGCAATTGGCGTTTTGAACATTAGTGATATGAAGTGATTTTTTGTGTAGGTTTAACATTTCAACCGTCCCTATCTTTTATTTACTTCGGAATTGTAAACAACTTGTTACAACAAGATTCACTGAAAAGAATATTTATTTGAATATTTATCCCAAACAATTACTGCAGATCTTAGATTAATCGGTAATTTTTACTGCAAGATAACAGCACATCAGAAAGAACCAACTGTATGCATATTCGTTAAGTCACTTTATGGATAAATATTCTGATTCCATTTTCTCGCCCATCACGAGTTTTGATTACAATTCAATCCATTTAACGTTAGGATTATCACCGTTGCATAACAATCAATTACGTTTGAAATAAGCTTAACTTTTCCTGTCTAATTCAATCTAAAATAAGCGTCATGAAAGACACTCTTTGGACCTTTCCTGTATCGCTTAGACAAAGTTTTAGTGTTTTAAAGCCAAGTGCCTAAATAGGCGCTAGAACAAAATCCATCGAATGACTTAATACTGATAAGAACCCATGGGCGCTTATATAATTTCAAACTAAGACAGTTAAATTTCGAATCAAGACCATAAAAACAAAGCTGCACCAACGATGCAGTCGCTTATAGATGCACTAGTTTATAAAGGGAAATCTATGTACAAGAAATTTGAAGGCTTTACTGAAGCCTTTCCAAAGGGAGAGCCGATACAACCTCCTACTGGCATACTGGCATTCTGCCGCCATTACACTCGAGGTTTCGAAAAACCATTGATTTTGCTCGGGTTGATGAGCATGACCATCGCGATCATCGAAGTCGCGCTGTTCGGTTACATGGGGCAATTGGTCGACTGGCTATCAACAAGCAACCCAGACACTTTCTTAGCAGACAACGAATCGACATTGATGGGGCTCGGTATTCTGCTGTTGGTTGTGATGCCAATCTTGATCAGTGTTTACTCGCTATTGCTTCACCAAACTTTGCTGGGCAACTACCCAATGTCGATTCGTTGGTTAGCACACCGCTACCTTTTGAAGCAAAGCCTGTCCTTCTATCAAGATGACTTCGCCGGACGTGTCGCGACCAAAGTGATGCAAACCTCGCTTGCAGTGCGCGAAACTGTGACCAAGATGGTCGATGTGTTTGTCTACGTGACGGTTTACTTCACGGCGATGCTGTTCATGCTTGCTGAATCAGATTGGCGCTTGATGGCTCCGATGCTGATTTGGCTATTCGTTTACATCGGTATTCAACTGCACTTCGTGCCAAAGCTAAAAGACGTGTCTTCAGAGCAAGCGGATGCTCGTTCACTGATGACAGGTCGTATTGTTGATAGCTACACCAACATCGCGACGGTGAAATTGTTCTCACACAGTAAAAGAGAAACCGAATACGCCGAAGAAGGCATGGAAGGCTTCCTAGATACTGTGCACCGCCAAATGCGCTTGGTAACCGGCTTCAACATCTGCGTGGAATTCGCTAACTATCTATTGGTGTTCAGCATTGCGGGTATCTCTATCTACCTATGGCTAGATAGCGCAATCACCGTGGGTGCAATCGCGATTGCGGTCAGCTTGGCTCTGCGTATTAACGGCATGTCGAAATGGATCATGTGGGAAATTGGTGGTCTGTTTGAGAACCTTGGTACCGTGATTGACGGCATTAAAACTCTGTCTAAGCCTATTGCTATTGAAGACAAGAAAGACGCGAAGCCTCTGGAGGTTCCACAAGGCGGTATCAACTTCGACAATGTAAGCTTTAACTACGGTGAGAATAAGGGGGTGATCAACAACCTAAACCTCAACATCAAACCGGGTGAAAAAGTGGGTTTGGTTGGCCGTTCAGGTGCAGGTAAATCGACCCTAGTTAACTTACTACTGCGTTTCCACGATGTAGAAAGTGGTCGCATCCTGATTGATGACCAAGAGATCTCGAGCGTTACTCAAGATTCTCTGCGTAGCAACATAGGTATGGTGACCCAAGATACCTCACTGCTGCACCGTTCGATCAAAGACAACATTCTTTACGGTCGACCAGAGGCATCAGACGAAGAAGTATACGCGGCAACTAAACAAGCACACGCGCATGAGTTTATCGAAACGCTAACCGACCCGTTTGGCAACATTGGTTACGATGCTCAAGTAGGTGAACGTGGCGTTAAGCTTTCTGGTGGTCAGCGTCAACGTGTCGCTATCTCACGTGTTCTTTTGAAAAATGCACCACTATTGGTTCTCGATGAAGCAACTTCTGCACTCGATTCTGAGGTAGAAGCGGCCATCCAAGAGAGCTTAATTGAGCTAATGGAAGGCAAAACGGTTATTGCGATTGCACACCGCCTGTCGACCATTGCAGCGATGGATCGCCTGATCGTACTCGACCAAGGCAATATCGTTGAAGAAGGCACTCACCAAGAGCTGATTACACAAAATGGCATCTATGCTCAATTGTGGAATCACCAGACCGGTGGCTTTATTGCCGATGATCTTGAGCAAGCTACGAACGCTTAATTTTTGTGCTATTTTAAAAGTGCGATGTGATTCACACCAATTTGTTTATTAGCGGTAAATTACACATGGCAGAATGTTATGTCGTAATTATATAATGACATTAACACCAAAGACGCCTCGCTTGCGCGTTCTGGAATAAGGCTAGACTTCGGGGGGAGGCTAGCCTTTTTATGCCTGCTATTTGGCGCTCTTTGCTACCTGTCCAATAAACTTCATCGATCCTTTTGTTTTTTTCTTGGCGTTTTTTTCTTAAAATGCGCGCAATATTCTTTCTAGAGATCAACCATGAACAAAAGTGTCTTAACTAACGTTATTGCGTTAGCACTGCTTGCTGGCGGCTATGCGACAGCAAACCAATACTTGCTTTACGCAGGCCTATTCGCCTTTTCTGGTGCCATCACCAACTGGCTTGCGATTCACATGTTGTTCGAGAAAGTACCCGGCCTATACGGTTCAGGCGTTATTCCAGCACGCTTTGAAGAGTTCAAGGCAGCCATCAAGCAACTGATGATGGAGCAATTCTTTACAGAAAGTAACATCGACCGCTTCCTAAGCAGCGAGATGACAGGAAAGTCGCTCAATCTAGAGCCTGTGATTCAGAAGATCGACTTTAACCCTGCATTCGACTCACTGGTGCATGTTATCGAGAACTCTCAGTTTGGCGGTATGTTGGCAATGTTTGGTGGCACAGAAGCACTAGAGCCAATGAAAGCGCCGTTTGTTGAGAAGATGCAAGAATCTGTGATTGAAATCAGCAAGAGTGATTCTGTAAAAAATGCCATCAAAGACGAGCTAGAATCGCCTGCGATGATGGATGAAATCAAAGAAAACATTGAGGCGATCATCGATCAGCGCTTGAATGAACTAACACCTAAGCTGGTTAAAGAGATGGTTCAGACCATGATCAAGAAACACCTTGGCTGGCTTGTGGTTTGGGGCGGTGTATTCGGTGGTGTGATTGGCTTAATCTCTGCGGCCATTACGCTTTAAGGCGAACAAGTTTATCGGATTGCTCTTTATCTGACGCTCAACAAAAAATGGAAGCTTATTGCTTCCATTTTTTATATCTAAATCACGTTGGTAAGCGAAATTAGGCCACTATTTTAGAGTTGCCAACAACTCAGGGTTCACGCCGAAGCCCTTTTTATGCTCTTCAATCACCACTTCACTACGTGTCTGAATCACACCAGGCAAGGTGCCCAGCTTGGTGGCCATAAACGCTTGGTACGCCTTCATGTCTTTCACTCGAACCTTGATCATGGTGTCAAAGTCACCCGACAGTGAGTAGCACTCTTCCACCTCAGGCATCATTTCCACGGCTTGGGCAAATTTGTCGAAGATCGAAAAGCTAGTCTGATCGAGACGGATATGGATAAAGACTTGAACATCGAGTCCCAGCTTTTCTGAACAAAGCTCAGCATGATAGCCCGTGATGTAGCCCTCTTTCTCCAATCGCTTGAGTCTATCAGAGCAAGGTGACGTCGTAAGGTTGACCTGTTTTGCCAGTTCAACAACAGGTAAACGCCCTTTCATATGCAGAATTCTTAGTATCTCTTTATCGATACGATCGAGCTGATGCTGAGACATAACATTCCTTAAACATTCTAAATTCCGCTCAGTATATTCCATACCAAGTGCAATCGAAGAAAACCTCGCTCACACATTTAAAAACTAAATGCACGGATGACATTCACGCCAAATATAAATACATACAAATAGATAAGATTCCTTATAAATCAAACTCTGGTTATTAACAAATTATTATAGAAATGACCCGATTAACAAATAAGTTGAGCCGGAAACGAAAGAAAGGATATAGGCCAAAGTGAATAATATAATTATCAAAGAGAAAGGATGACTCTATTATGAAAACGCAAGAACTCGCATATAAACCTTACGGTATTGGTTCATGGACACACGTAACGGTATCAAAAGATGTTGCTCAGGCACTAGCAAATGAGTACTCAAACTACGGTTGGGATGTGAAGATTGATGGCGACGCCATTGTTGCCGAGCTAGCACTCAAAGCCGCATAGAAACGCAAAAACCTCCTAAAACGGAGGTTTTTTGATCTAAGTTAGTGAGCGCTTACTGTAAGTTAAGCTAAACCAATTTGGGGTACAGTACTTCCTGTTTCGCAACGACAATTGCACGTGCGGCAGAAGTGCTGAGTTTCCATATCGTAGTACAGGTTTCCACTAAATAGTTTTGACGTCCATTGCATCATACGGCCAGAAGCTGTCTCGGGCTCTGATTCACAACGTTTCATTATAGACTTATGTAGTGTTGTTTTTTTACATCCTTTGCAATAGAGATCAGGCATACCTTTGTCCTATAGGTCTTTAGTGGTTACTGACAATTGACACATCATGTCCAATTCGGTTCCACAATTCACCGAGCTAATGACAAAAGTGAGCGCCAAGTTCAAAAAATAGCCATTTTTCTGTTTTATTTTTTGACATCAAACGCCACCAACAAGACAGACCTTTCATTTCTCGCTCAAGATCCTTCGCTTTCGATTTACATTGTAAACCCCCATTTCAATATCAGAAAACCTCGAATAAACTTAATTTGAAATAAGACAAAGGTCGTACTCACATAAAAAAATAGAGCCACCGAAGTGACTCTATTGTTCATGTCTTTTGCTAATTCATTGGTATTTTTACAATGTAAATTAGTCTAGCTCAACAAGGTTCTTCTCGAACTCAGCGTGTTGCTTCTTAACTTCGTCTTCTGGCTCGCCAGTGATTAGGCTCACGATAACGATAGAGATAGTTGATAGGATGATTCCCGGTACGATTTCGTACACATCGAACCAACCGCCCGTGAACTGTTTCCAAAGTACGATAGTCACACCACCAACCACGATACCCGCGAGAGCGCCGTTACGGTTCATACGAGACCAGTACAGGCTCAATACAATAGCTGGGCCGAATGCAGCACCAAAACCAGCCCATGCGTAAGACACAAGGCCAAGTACTGAACTGTCTGGCGTCATCGCTAGCACAAGTGCAATCAAAGAGATTAGGATAACCGCGAAGCGGCCTACACGAACAATCTCTTCAGACGTCGCATCTTTCTTAAGTACTTGCTTATACAGATCTTCTGCTAGTGCAGATGAAGATACAAGTAGCTGTGAATCCGCAGTACTCATGATTGCCGCTAGGATTGCAGCAAGTAAGATACCTGCGATTACTGGGTGGAACATCGCGTTCACAAGAAGCATGAAGATCTTCTCGCCATCGTCTAGCTTAGGCGCGCCAGAGTTAGTCACGTAGATTAGACCAACCAGACCTACTAGCATTGCACCAACCATAGACAGAGCAGACCATACCACCGCGATACGACGCGCTGTTGTTAGGTCTTTGTTGCTACGTGTTGCTTTGAAACGAGCAAGGATGTGTGGCTGACCGAAGTAACCTAGACCCCATGCCGCTAGCGAGATGATCGCGATAGCAGAAAGTGGCTCACCTTTCACATCATTCCATAGCGTGAGAAGCTCTGGGTTGATGTTGTGAAGATCAGTCGATAGCTGACCAAGACCACCGTTCATCGCTGCGATTGGTACAATCAATAGCGCAGCAGACATCAGCAGACCTTGAACCAAATCCGTCCAAGATACCGCAAGGAAACCACCAAATAGCGTGTAAGAAACCACACATACTGTACCGATGATTACCGCTGTTGTGTAATCTAGGCCGAATACTGTTTCAAACAATTTACCACCTGCTACCAAGCCAGAACTTGTGTAGAAAAGGAAGAATAAAAGGATAAAGAAAGCAGAAATTGTTTGGATCAGCTTAGAATTATCATTGAAACGACGAGATAGGAACTCAGGTAGCGTCAGAGACTCTGTTGTAATGCTGTAAGTACGCAGACGCTTAGCACTGATTAACCAGTTCGCCCAAGTACCAACTAGCAGGCCACCAGCAAGCCAGAATGCTTCAAAACCAGCAGCATAAGCGTAACCCGGTAGACCAAGTAGTAGCCAACCACTCATGTCTGATGCACCAGCAGAAAGTGCAGCAGGCCATGGGCCTAGCGAACGACCACCTAGGAAGTAGTCTGTCGAGCTAGAAGTACGTTTGTAAGCAATAACACCGATTGCCAGCATCATAATTAGATACGCAATGAACGTCGTCGTTATTGCAAAACTGTTTTCTATCATTTGATAGTCCTCATTTGTAAAAAGCCTTCCATACCTAATTCAATGCAAGACACTCACCGTAAAGGCAAGCGAGTGCATTGAGTTAGGTATTGAGGCTCCAAGGCACTATGAGTTAAATCCAAAGATGGTGAAACCAACAATGGAGAAAACAAAAGTGCTTAGAGCCAATGTTACTGAAGGTTAGTGAGCTTCGCTTCCAAGTTCGAGCAAGGTCGCGTTACCGCCCACGGCTGTTATATTTATAGTTCGCGTACGCTCGGTAATGAAACGCAGCGATAAGTGTGGATCGTGAGCAACATGCATTACTGTCAGATCCGTTTCAGCTACTAAACTGACGATGGCACCGTCACGCTTAGCAAGTTGTAAATTGATAGCTTGAGCCGTTTGTGAGCTACCTACGTAACCTGCGCTACGTACATCGCAAGACAGCAGCTGTTGAGCCGCGTCGTGCGAAGCAACCTGCACCAAGTTCGTCGGTAAATTCGCTTGTTTCGCTGCATCAGCGATCAAGGTGTTGAATTGCACTTCATCACTGCACAATTGCACGCTGTTACCCGCTAATAGTGCTGCGGTAATCATCGCGGTTGCTGTTTGCAGTGCTGGCTCTTTGTCTTGGCAATCATCAACAATCACCAAAGCCACACCACGTCCTGCAGCATACAGCTCGTTTGTTTCACCAGTCGGGCCAGCCATTAGGTGCTGCTCAGAAAGCAGCGCAGAGGCCTGCTCTAGGTGATAAGTTGCCACTGCCGCCAAAGACGTAGATTGGCTTTCGATCTCTGATTTGAATGCAAGTACCTGAGCACTCTTATGATCAAAATCGGTAAGATTCCATTGTTCCCACGCCAAGAAAGCATCAGAAAAACCTGTCACTTGATGAACCATGATACTGCTCCTTATGCCTTGTCTTGTGATTGAGAGAAATGAACATCAGTAAAGCGGTATAGGTAGTGAGGACCACCCGCTTTAGGGCCAGTACCAGACAAGCCTTGACCACCAAATGGTTGTACACCAACAACAGCGCCGACCTGGTCACGGTTGATGTAACAGTTACCCACACGAACGTGTTTTTCGATCCAACGGTAAGTTGTCTCGTTACGGCTGTGGATGCCCATGGTTAAGCCAAAACCGGTTTGGTTAATTTGGTCTACCACTTGCGCCAGTTCACTCGCTTTGAAGCGAACGATATGCAGTACAGGACCAAACTGCTCTTCTTTCAAACAGCTGATGTCATCGATTTCAAATGCACTTGGTGGAACAAAGTCACCATGTTCACAATCCGCTCCTAGAGAAAGTTGAGCCACTTTCTTCTGGGTCTTAGTCATATTTTCTAGGTGCGTCATCAACTTCTGCTTCGCGTTTTGGTCGATAACTGGGCCCACATCCGTTTTATGAAGATGTGGAATACCAACGCTTAGCTCATCCATCGCACCGTGAATTAGTCCAATCACGCGATCTGCAATGTCTTCTTGAATGTAAAGCACACGTAGCGCAGAACAACGTTGACCTGCAGAAGCGAATGCCGAACGAATAACATCACGGACTACCTGTTCAGGCAGTGCGGTACTGTCGACGATCATCGCATTCTGACCACCGGTTTCCGCGATAAACGGAACAGGCTTAGCGTTACGACTTGCCAATGACACGTTGATACGTTGTGCTGTTGGTGTTGAACCCGTAAAGGCAACGCCCGCAATGGCATCATGGCTGGTAAGTGCACTGCCGATCTCAGCGCCACGCCCCGGTAGTAACTGAATAGTGCCAGCAGGGAAACCCGCTTCATTCATCAGTTCAACGGCGCGAGCTGCAATTAAGCTTGTTTGCTCGGCAGGCTTAGCCACAACCGTGTTACCCGCCACTAGTGCAGCTGTAATTTGGCCAAGGAAGATAGCTAGAGGGAAGTTCCAAGGGCTAATACAAACGAACACGCCACGACCTTGTCGAGAAGCAATTCGTGTTTGGCCATCAAAACCTTTTAGTTCGAAACCTTGTAGGTTATCCGCTTGTTTTGCGTAGTAACGACAGAAGTCGACCGCTTCACGTACTTCATCAACGCTGTCGTGAATCGTCTTACCCGCTTCTTGATGACAAATTGCCACCAGCTCAGCGAGGTTGTCTTCCATCAGGTCAGCCAACTTATCAAGCGCTGCCGCTTTGGTTTCAACTGAAGTTGCGTTCCAATCAGCAAATGCTGCATCAGCGCCAGTGATCGCTGCGGAAACATGATCAAGGTTAGCGAAAGCCACCTGACCCACATTAATTCGACGATCATAAGGTGCAGTCACTTGTTCAACGTTCTGATCAGCCTTGATCATGCTTTCGGCAAGAGATTCACCGTTGATCACAGGGCCCGCAGTCCATTGATTGTTTAAGAAGCCTTTTACTTGCTCTTCAAACTGATGCGCTTCGCTTTCGATATCAATGTTCACACCGTATGAATTTTTACGCTCAGGGAATACCGCTGGAGGCAGAGGAATCTTAGTGTTGTTTAATGTATCGAACGCCAGAAGCATATCGACTGGGTGTTGAGTCAGCTCTGCCACAGGGCAACGTGCATCAACTAGACGGTGTACAAACGAGCTGTTTGCGCCGTTTTCTAGCAAGCGACGTACTAGGTATGGCAGTAGATCTTTGTGGCTGCCAACCGGTGCGTAAATACGTACTGACTGTTGGTAAGCTTCCATCGCATGGTTGTAAAGCGAGTCACCCATGCCGTGTAAGCGTTGGAATTCAAAGTCTTTATGATCGGTCATTACTGCAATAGCAGAAACCGTATGAGCATTGTGGCTCGCAAACTGCGGGAAGATATTGCCACGAACGCTTGGGCTCAATAGGTAACGTGCACATGCAAGGTAAGCTACGTCTGTCGCTTCTTTACGTGTGTAAACTGGGTAATCAGTAAAGCCCGCTTGTTGTGACCATTTGATTTCGCTGTCCCAGTACGCGCCTTTCACTAGGCGAAGCGGGATCAAATCACCCTGCTCTTTTGCTAGGCGGTTTAGCCAAACTAGAACCGGTAACGCACGCTTTGAATACGCTTGAATAACCAGACCAAACTTGCCCCAGCCTTTCACTAGCTCGCTGCGATACAGTTTTTCGAATAACTTAAGCGAAAGCTCTAGGCGATCCGCTTCTTCTGCATCAATCGTGATCGCAACATCAAGCTCAATCGCACGGCGCAGTAACTGCTCTAGCGTGTCGCATAGCTCAGTCAGTACGCGGTCTTCGTTCGCCACTTCGTAACGAGGATGAAGTGCAGAAAGCTTGATAGACACAGATGGCGCTGGGCTAGATTTTGAAGAGACATAAGTGTCTCGACCTACGGCTTCAATCGCCATTAGGTAATCTTTAAAGTACTTATTTGCGTCAGCTGTGGTCAGTGCTGCTTCACCTAGCATGTCGTATGAGTAGGTAAAGCCTTTGTCGCGCATCGACTTACCGTTCTTTTGCGCTTCAGCAATGCTGCGGCCAAGAACAAATTGGTGACCCATCACTTTCATCGCTTGGTGCATCGCTTTACGAATTACCGGCTCAGAAAGCTTGTTCACTAAACGGTTAACCGCTTGTCCAGCACTCTGCTCGTTCGATGAAAGTCCAACCACCTTGCCTGTTAGCATTAAGCCCCAAGTCGAAGCGTTAACAAAAACCGAATCAGAATTCTTTAGGTGAGACTTCCAATCCGCAACGCTTAGCTTGTCGCGAATCAGTGCATCAGCCGTTGCTGAATCAGGAATACGCATCAAGGCTTCCGCCAGACACATCAGCAAGATGCCCTCTTGAGTATCTAAGCTGTATTCAAGCAACAGTGCATCGATCATCTGGATAGAAGTCTTATCCGCACGGATAGCTTCGATCAAAGAAGTCGTTTTGTCTGTGATTTGCTGCTTTTCAGACTCAGAAGGGGTAGCTAGTGGCAGAAGTTGCTCTAGCCATTGGGTTTCATCCACCATATATAATGGTGAGATAAGCGACCATAGATCATCAAGCGACTGCTCGTTGAATTCTGGCTTTAACACATCAGTAGCTGTAAACATGCGTTTTCCTTAATCTCACACCCGGAATTAGCCCGGGATCTCTACAATGGCTGCAGTGTATTTAGAGTATATAAGGATTACTTGTCAAAAACTCCGAGTTTTTTGCTAAAAACTCGCTTTATTAACAAAACAAACACAACGTCACATATGAAACTTTAAAATAATATGCCGTTTTGTTTCACTATTTAACAGAAATTTTCTTTTTGTATTGGGATGGAGACATGCCTTGAAGGCGTGAAAAGGTGTGAGTAAAAGAGGATTGACCGGAGAAACCAGCCAGTTCTGCGACCTGACCAAGGCTAAGGTTACCCTGTTCAATTAAACGGCGAGAACGATCGATACGCTTACCAAGAACATACTGGTGAGGGGTAATGCCCATTTGCTCTTTGAACAGCATATGGAACTGGCTTTCGCCCAAGAACACGCTGCCCGCAAGCTGAGCGACAGAGATCTTATTCGCGAGGTGTTGCTCGATGTAGCGATCCAGTGCTTCAAGATCAAAACGCGAGTCTTTAATTGAGGTTTCAAATGCCGATATGTGCCTTTGCATCAGAGCGATCACCGTGTCATTGCAGGCACGGCTTAACAATAGATCATCCGGGCTCGCCTGCATTTCTTGCACCAACATATGGATAAGCTTTTGAATTTGCGCGTCTAATTGGAAGTAGACGTTCGATGATTCTAACTGGTTAATCTTCTCTAACATTAGAGGGTCATCATCGGTTGGCACAGGCATATTGAGCACTAGGATATCCGACTGACCAACCACCCCACCGAAAGCATGATCAGAGCTCGCTGTTACCACACAACCTTGACCCGGCCCGATAAGATTACCTTTACCGCAAACTTCAAATTCCGCCTGACCATTTAAACCAATCACCACCTGAGAATAGTGGTGATCGTGGCAATCCATATGCGATGGCAAAGTGATGATCTCAGCAGGACGAGGGCCAGTAAGGCCGAGCGGAGAAAGGTCTAGGTTAGGAAAGGGTAAAGGTTTAGACATGACAGAAAAATACTCGGGTCAACATAGTAAGAATAATACTCTTAAATGCGCATAAGATGAATTTGTAAATGCTCATGAGAGTTATTTGCTCGCGAGAATAAAAAGATCATCATCGCGATCATCATGATCATGCCTCTGGAAAGATGATCAAGAGCGTACAAACTACGGGCATTGTAAAACCAATCGTTCCGGCGAATTTAGGGGCTTCACAAGCAATCACACGAACACGAACACGAACACGAACACGAAAAACATTTTACAGGCTTCTACGACATGGTGGGTAATGTATGGGAATGGACAACCGTTCAGAAAGGCCTAGCAAAAGGTGGCGCGTGGAGCTTCTCTCCTGAAGAAGCAAAAGTGTTTAACGAACTGTACGTACCGCCTTCAACGGCAGCGAACTATCTAGGATTCCGAGTAGTACGAGAGCTGTAGGCTCCCAATCACAGGCTCAGAATCCCAAATATTTACTCTAGGTTCTCAATTATCACATTGAGCAGCATTTATAGGGGAATTCCCCCCTTATGCATAAGCACTCCTAGGAGTAGATTCGTCGATAGAGTAGTAAGTCACTCTGGGTATCAAATTGATGCCTCAGTTTAATTTACCTGACCCTCGTAAATTAGACTGAAAATCTTCTACATGTCGACAAGGCATATCTTGTCTTTAGCCAGCCCCTCTTCAGGCTGGCTTTTTTTTGCCTGATTATCACCCTTTATGCCCATCGATTCTCCGTGATTGACACAGTTAGTCAGCAGTCCGTTTAACTGTCAGTCCCCCCTTATTTTTCGTACTCTAATTGCCATTGCAGCGCTATAAGAAACTGATATTATTGCAACATCGCAACACACGAGATAAAACCTTGCCAGATCCACTCAACTCCATACATCGTTCTTTATTCGAACAACTTCCAGGCTGCTGGGGCTGCAAAGATACTGACTCGGTCTTCGTGTACGCCAACCTTGCTTACAACCAATTGATTGGCTTAAAACCCAATGAGACTTGTACTGGCTTGACCGACTTCGACATGCCCAGTCAAACCACCGAGTGCGCACAAGATTTCAGAGCTCAAGACAAACATGTGATGGATACACGCAGTACCCTTAAGATTCTCGATATTCACCCCTATCCAGACGGACGCTGGCACGCCCATATCTTTACTAAAACACCATGGCTTGATGACGACGACAACGTCCAAGGCACCATCTTCTATGGCCAAGAGCTTACCGATACCGCGATCTTAGAGGTCGGTCATTGGGTTTGTCAGGCCACAGGAACAAAAGGCGATCAGGCATCGCTTGCGGGGTCAGAGCCGCGCGTGTCTAAGCTGCAAAAGCGGCTGACTTCGAGAGAATCAGAGGTACTGTTCTTACTGCTTTTCGGCAAGAAACCACAGTACATCGCGTCGACGTTAAACATTTCAATCAAAACGGTCGAAGGTCATGTCGCCAGATTGAAACAGAAGTTTGATGCACGCAGTAAAAGCCAATTGATTGAGTATGCATTGGATTCAGGATTGGGCTCAGTGATCCCAGAAACTCTGCTCAAAAAACAGATCTCTGTTGTTCTTCACAGTGACTGATTGACTGTTCAGCTGAAAATGCAGACAAAAAAATGCCGTTGATTTGATCAGTCTAATCAACGGCATTTTTGGATCTGTTAAGCAGCTAAGCGATCAAGCAGCCTAAGGCGCTAGGCGATCAATATCCCAACTGTTGTCTTGGCGTGAGAACAAGAAACGGTCGTGCAAGCGGTGTTCACCACCCTGCCAGAACTCAATGCTATCAACACGAACTCGGAAGCCACCCCAGAAAGAAGGCACGGGAATCTCGCCTTTGGCAAACTTCTGTTTAAGCTCTAGATACTTACCTTCTAAAATCCCACGCGCTGAGATGCGGCTACTCTGCTTACTTGCAATCGCGGCCAATTGGCTCTCTTTTGGACGTGACGAGAAGTACTTCATATTTTCCATAGCCGTCAGCTTTTCAGCCGTGCCCGTAATATGAACTTGTCGCTCAAGTGGATGCCAAGGAAAGTGCAAACTGATTTTGCTGTTGTGCTCAAGCTGGTGCGCTTTACGGCTACCTAGGTTGGTGTAAAAAACGAAACCGTCTTTATCCACATTCTTCAGCAGAACAATGCGTTGGAATGGCTGACCATTTTCATCAACCGTAGCAACTGTCATGGCAGTAGGGTCCGTCAACTTCGCTTCAATGGCTTGCTCTAGCCATAGATTGAATTGCTCAATCGGGTCTGGGGCCAAGTCTTTGCGTCTCAATCCACCCTTAGCGTATTCGCGACGAATATCTGTCAGTTCCATTTGGTTGCTCCTTTTAATTTTTTGTGATTTTGCGCCGTAATCCTTTGAAACACAAGTCTAAGCCATGGTTTTGTCTCACAGAAGGTGCTCTGTGTTAACAAGATCTCGGTACTCTCTCCATCATATTGATAATCTTTATACAAACCGATGACAAGCTGAGATCCGAGTGACCAAAATATTGCCTAACCTAATGACGCCCTTTGTTTTATTCTCATTGTTATTGGGAGCTGCAGGGCTGACCGCAACCCACTTTATGGCAGTACAATTCCAAGAAAAAATCGTCACTCAGCAACTCGATGAAGCGGCGAATAAAGCCAATCTACAAATCGATTCTGAGCTGGATAAATTCAAACAGATCCCAGATTTGCTCAGCCATGACCCGCGCTTGCTCTCTTATTTTGACTCATCACAACGAGCAAACAAGATTTCCGCTGCGCAGCTCAATCAATTGCTGTTTGAATGGTCGAATCAAAGCCAAGCCGACACCATCTATATTCATGACCCGAGCGGTACTGTGGTCGCTTCCAGTAATTACCAAAAGCCTCGTACCTTTGTAGGTGAGAACTTCTCGTTTCGTCCCTACTTTGCTTCTGCCATTCAAGGTAACAACACACAATATGTCGCGCTAGGCGCTCGTTCGAACGTACGCGGTTATTTTCTGTCTTCACCGCTGTATGTTGAGAATCACATTGTGGGGGTTATCACCGTAAAAGTGAGTTTAGAAAACCTCGAAAACATCCTGACCAGCGACGACTTTGAGATCGTAGTACTCGACTCGAACCAAGTGGTCTTTCTATCAAGCCAAGCTCCATGGCTTTATCATTCACTGTTGCCATTAACGCAGCAACAACAAACGGATATCGCACTTCAACGCCAATACGGTCAAAGCGAAATTTCGATCATCGAAGCCTTTCGTTCTTCAAGATCTCAGTCAGAAGCTAGCAACGCCAATCAATCTAGCAACCTTCAATCCAATGAAATCCGAAAAGAGCTCACCGCCAACCAGTTATTCAAGCTTGGTGCTTTTAATCTTTACCCCGCTACCATCAGCAACAACCAGTACCAAGTCGTCGCCCTAAAAGAGACCAGAGCTGAACTTATTAAAATCTTTCAGATCGATGTCATCTTCGTGGTGATTTACAGCTTGGTGATGCTCATCGCTTGGTCGTGGCGCCAGACTTATCTCGCGAAAGTGGCGTTGACCCGACTCAACCAAAACCTAGAGCAAACCGTTGATAAACGTACCCACTACTTGAAGCAATCCAATCAGCAGCTGCAACAAACCCTTTTTCAATACCAAGAGTCGCAGTCGAAGTTGAAACAGACAGAACAAGAGCTGACACAAACCGCGAAACTAGCGGTACTCGGTGAGCTGTCAGCCAGCATTAACCACGAAATCAACCAACCGCTTGCAGCACTGCGAACCTACAGTGAAAACAGCTTAAAGCTACTGGAAATGGAACGAACCGATTTAGTGAAAAGCAATCTTGAGAAAATGATTGGCCTCAACAACACCATTACCGACATCATCGCGCGACTCAAAGTCTTTACTCGCAAGGTCACCAAACAAGAACATCATGTGGCGAACCTGCATCAAGCGGTCAATAACGCCACTAGCATTCTCAGTGCGCTGATGATCAAGCAAGGCATTACGCTAAGGCTAAGCACGGTGCCAGATGACATCAATATTGCGATTCATCCAACCGAACTCGAGCAAGTACTAGTGAACCTGATTCACAACGCGACTCAAGCGCTGCAACAACAAGTTCTTGAACACAAAATCTTGCAGGAGCAACAAAACCTGGAAAGCGTTGACCAACAGGCTAGCCCACAGATAGGCATCGAATGGCAACTGCATCATGACGCTTGTCAGCTGATCATTTGGGATAACGGAATTGGCATGCCGAACGATAAGCTAGAACAGCTGTTCGACCCGTTTTTTACCACCAAACCGGAAGGCTTAGGGCTAGGGCTTTCAATATCGAAACGGATTATTGAAGCGTATCACGGCACGATCAGCGCGAACCGATTAGAGCCTTCAGGCATGGTATTCTCGCTAAACATCCCGTTATATAACGATAAGGGCTAACACGCCGTTGTTATTGTTAACGGAAAACGAATTTCACATTACTGCTAATCTCACCTACAGCTAAGGACTCGACTTTTGCACTCTATGCCTAAACTCTATTTTGTCGACGATGAACCCGCCATTCGAGACTCCGTAGAACAAGCCATGCTCATTGAAGGCATCGATATCGTCTGCTTTCCCAATGCTATTGAGGCATTAAAGAAAATAGATACCACGCAAGCCGGAATTGTCATCACCGATATTCACATGCCAGTGATGGATGGCATTCAATTAACGCAAAAATTACTGAGCCAAAACCCTCATTTTCAGGTCATCGTACTTACCGGACATGGTGACGTGCAAACCGCGGTATCAGCGATGAAAGCCGGTGCTTACGATTTTCTGGAAAAGCCATTTGTGGTCGATGCCCTACTCACTGCCGTTAAAAAAGCCGCAGATAAGCTCGCACTGGTTGAAGAGAACAACCTATTGCGTAAAGAGTTGGCAATGCAAAATCAGGTTGGCCCGAAACTGATTGGTCAATCACCATCAATGCAGGCATTACGCCGAGAATTGATCACCCTAGATACCAAAACTAACCCACTTCTATTATTTGTTGGTGATTTAGGGACGGGGAAAAGGGTCACAGCACAATACACCCATGATTTACACAGTCATCAAACCGCGGAGCTTTGCCCTGTCGCTGCGTTTAATTTGCCACGCAGTGACGAAGCGACATTCCATCAGTTTATTTTGCAACTGTTCTTGAAGCATCAAGGTGGAACACTCTATATCCATGAGACAGAAGCACTAACTCAGGATCAATGGCTGTGGTTAGCGAACCTAAAACCTACTCTACTTCGTGAAAACTCATGCAAGACCAATGCAACTTGTATCATTATCGCAACTACAGTAGTTCCTACTACAATTACAGGTGAACTGCGCCGATTTAATTTACTACCCTTGGCGCAAAGAACGGAAGATATTGGCTCTTTGTTCAAACACTTTGCTCGTGGTGCAGCCAGTCGCTATCAACTGCCGCCACCCGTCATTACAGAAAAAGAGATTCGGCGACTCATTACAACGCATTGGACTGAGAACATTCGTCAGCTTCGCCAACATGCTGAACTCAGAGTGCTGACTCAAATTAAGCAGCCGTCGCTCGACAGCGATACTGATGAGCAAAATGAACTCGATATGAGCATTGAAGAGCAACAACAGTCGTTGAACCAACGCACCGATAGCTTTGAACAAATTATCTTGATTGAGGCGCTACATCGCCATCAAGGTCGTTTAAAAGAGGTACAACAAGAGCTGCAGGTGTCGCGAAAAACACTGTATGACAAACTAAGAAAGCACCAACTCGATAAAACAGATTTCAAGAACCGATAAGTCTTAAAAAATATATAAATTCAAAGATTTAAATGAGCAAAATCTTAACATTTATCAAAAGTAAGAATACACTCAATAGGCTTGCACTTTTATTTAGCGAACAAGGACTGTTATGAGTCAGAAAAATTTCAGCAAATTGAACGAGACCGAGCTTGAGTATGTCGATGATAAAACAGCGGCACTACTCCTCAATACGCCCACCAGTGCGCGAATTATGTTGTGGGTGATCGTTCTGTTTTTTATTGCTGCTATTGGGTGGTCTGCATGGGCAGAGATCGACAAAGTTACCGTTGGCCAAGGCAAAGTGATCCCCTCCTCTCAGATCCAAGTGGTACAAAACCTTGAAGGTGGCTTGGTTAAAGAAATCTTAGTTAAAGAAGGCCAACGCGTTCAAAAAGGTCAACAACTGCTGTTAATCGATGACACACGATTCCGTTCTGACTTCCGCGAACGTGAACAACAAGTCGCGAACTTGACCGCCAACGTGTTAATGCTTTCCGCTTCCCTGACCAGTGTTGTCATCAATGAAGAATTCTCTGAAAAAGAATGGAAGAAAAGTGTCACTCTCGATTATGGCAAGCTTGCGTTCCCACCTAAATTCTATGAACTTCAACCTCAACTGGTTAATCGTCAAAAAGCAGAATACCGTCAAGATCTCAATAATCTGAGAAACCAGCTTTCCGTTTTTGATCAACAAGTTGAACAGAAACAGCAAGACCTAGTTGAGATTAAAGCGCGTGTTCGAAACCTAAAACAGAGCTACCAGTTTGCTCGCCAAGAACTGGATATCACCAAACCTCTCGCCGATGAAGGGGTGGTACCACGAATTGAATTACTTAAACTGCAAAGACAAGTGAACGACACTCGCCGAGAAATGACTTCGAGCGAGCTAAAAATTCCTCTTTTACGCTCAGCAATCAAAGAATCCATGCTCAGCCGTATTGACGCCGCACTGAACTTCCGCTCCGAACAACAAGAAAAACTCAATCAAGCCCAAGACAAGCTCTCTGCAATGACCGAATCTGCCGTTGGCCTAGAAGACAGAGTAAACCGTACCGTGGTGGTTTCTCCTGTAACAGGCACCGTTAAAACATTGGGTATTAATACTGTCGGCGGGGTTATCCAACCAGGTATGGACATCGTTGAGATTGTACCAACAGAAGACTCTCTATTGGTTGAAGCGAAAATCGCCCCGCAAGATATCGCGTTCCTACGCCCAGAATTGACTGCCATCGTTAAATTCAGTGCTTATGACTTCACTAAATACGGTGGTCTAGAAGGCGTGCTAGAGCACATCAGTGCCGATACCACCCAAGATGAAGAAGGCAATAGCTTCTACATCGTGCGCGTGCGCACCGAAAAACACAATTTTGGACAGAACGAAGAGTTGCCAATCATTCCAGGTATGACCGCCTCTGTCGATATCATCACGGGTAAAAGAACCGTGCTTGAGTACATGTTGAAGCCACTATTAAGCGCTCAAAACAATGCACTAAAAGAGTAAGGACGTTTGATGTTTGATAACGCCTTTCAATACACAGCAAATAGACAAGAGCAGAGGCTATGAAGTCTCGGATTTCGCTATTGCTGCTGGTCCTCACCTCTTTCACCTCTGTGGCGCTCAACAAGAGCGACCAACGGTGGATAGATGCAGTGACCAAAACCTACGGCGATAGAGCCGGAAAGCGAGTGGCAACATGGCGCTCAAATATGACGTCATACGACGGATTAAGTGAAAAAGAGAAGCTCAGGTCGGTGAACCAGTTCTTCAACCAGATGTACTTTGTCGATGACAACATACTGTGGGGAAAGAATGACTACTGGGCAACACCACTGGAATTTTTAGGCAGCAACGCCGGTGATTGTGAAGACTTCACAATCGCAAAATACTTCTCTTTGCTTGAACTGGGCGTCCCAGATAAGAAATTACGATTAGTGTACGTAAAAGCACTGGAACTAAACCAGTTCCACATGGTGTTAGCTTACTACTCAACACCGAGTGCAGAGCCATTAATTTTGGACAACTTAAACCCTGAAATTAAACGCGGTTCCAAACGCCCAGATCTAAGACCAATTTACAGTTTTAACGGTAAAAACCTTTGGTTGATCAAGTCGGCAGCAGGCAGCGGCAAGTTGGCAGGGAAATCTTCAAGATTGAGCTTATGGAACGACTTACGTTCACGTGAGCGCTCTCTAAAATTAAACAAACCCATTATCAATTACGATGAGTAGGTACAATGACTTTATATAAACAGCTTGTGGTCGGGATGGTTGCAGTGTTCATACTGCTGATGACGTCAGTTTTTATGATCGAATTCAATACCACCCGTGGATACTTAGAAGAGCAGCAACGCTCTGAGGTAAGTAATACCATTAATACTGTTGGACTGGCTCTCGCCCCTTACCTAGAAGAAAAGGACAAGGTGGCAGTGGAGTCTGTTATCAACGCCCTGTTTGATGGCAGTTCTTACTCAGTCGTTCGATTGATCTTTCTCGATAGCGGTGAAGACATTCTCCGCTCATACCCTGTAAAGCCAACTGGCGTACCAGAGTGGTTTACCAACCTAAACCTGTTCGAGCCTGTTCATGACCGCCGCGTGATCACCAGTGGCTGGATGCAATTGGCCGAGGTCGAGATCGTAAGTCACCCAGGCCCTGCCTACGATCAACTTTGGCAAGCATTCATCCGCTTACTGAGCATATTTGGCACGATCTTCTTGCTCGGTTTGGTGTCTATCTCTTGGATCCTTAAGCGCGCTTTACGCCCGCTCTCGTTGATCATTACCAAGATGGATCAGATCGCCAAGAATCAGTTTGGCGAACCTCTGGCTCGTCCAAAGACAAAAGATCTCACCTTGGTTGTCGATGGTATCAACCACATGTCGACTCAAGTTGAACTGGCATTTAAAAACCAAGCGAAAGAAGCTCAGAAGTTACGTGAAAGAGCATATATCGACCCTGTATCTCAGCTAGGTAACCGTGCTTACTACATGTCTCAGTTAACTCAATGGTTAGAGGAGTCGAGCTTAGGTGGTTTAGCGGTACTTAAAGCGGAGTTTATCAGTGAAGAGTACGATGAAAAGGGCTATCAAGAAGGTGATGCCTTGGTTCATCAACTGGCTGAACAGCTGCAAGCTTCAATTTCATCTCCAGATATCACCATCGCTCGTATTTCTAGTGACGAGTTCGGTTTCATCATGCCAAACATTGATGAGAGCGAACTGAAACTTGTCGCGAGCAGCATCGTAAACTGTATCCAGAGCCTAGGTTCAGACCCAACAGGCACTGCGAATCCACATATTGCTCTTGGTGTGACCTACAGCAACAAGCGTAAAACCAGTACTGAAATCATGTCGCTGGTGGATAACGCACTCTCAAGTGCCAAGGCGAATCGAGAACTTGCTTACGGCTACGTAACCGCAGACGATCACGGCGCAGTGATGGGCAAACAACAATGGCGTATGTTGGTTGAAGAAGCGATCATCAACGACCTCATTACCTTCCGTTTGCAGGCTGCAAACAATGCCTTTGGTAAAACGTATCACCAAGAGGTGTTCTCTGCGATTGAAAAAGATGGCGTGCGTTACGGTGCTAACCAGTATCTATACGCGCTAGAACAGCTTGAAATGAGCCACATTCTCGACCAATACGTTATTGAGAAGATGGTTGAAAAGCTCAATGCAAAAGAAGTAACCAGCCCAGTCGCTATTAATCTCTCGCCAAGCAGTATATCTCAACCAAGCTTCATCCGTTGGATCGGTAAGACGCTTGAACAGAATGCTTCAATCGCTCACCTGTTGCACTTTGAGATTCCAGAAAACTGCTTCATCAACGTTCCGCACTACACGGCACTTTTGTGTAACACCATTCGCAACGCTGAAGCGGTGTTTGGTGTCGATAACTACGGACGTAACTTCCAATCACTGGATTACATCAACGAATACCGTCCAAGCTATGTGAAGCTAGATTACCTGTTCACACATAACCTTGATGACGAAAAACAGAAGTTTACCTTAACGTCGATCTCTAGAACCGCTCACAACCTAGGCGTCACCACCATCGCGTCTCGAATAGAAACTCAGACTCAGCTAGATATTCTGTCTGATAACTACGTAGAAGTGTTCCAAGGCTTCATTGTTGATAAATAGTTGTAAGGGTTATATCACATGCAAGATCCACTATTGAACTCACTGATCTACGTTAGCCGGTATTACGGGTTAGCTAACTCGCCCGAAGCGTTGATCAATGGGCTACCACTATCCGATGGAAAGCTAACCCCTTTCCTATTCCCACGCTCTGCTGAACGAGCAGGATTAGTGGCAAAAGAAAACCGTTCCGACTTAGAAAAGATTCCTCACCTGATTCTGCCTGCCGTTTTACTGCTTAAACAAGGTGAGGCGTGCGTTCTCAACAGTATCGATTTAGAGAAGCAAGAAGCGGAAATCATTACAGCGGAAAGCGGAATGGTGCCAATCATCATTCCTGTCGAAGAGCTGAAAAAACAATTCATCGGCCGCTACTTCTTGGTAAAGAAGCAGTTTCGCTATGATGAACGTTCACCAGAGGTTCTAAAAACACGTAAAGGGCATTGGTTTTGGAGCACGATTTGGGAATCTAAAAACATCTACCGAGATGTGTTGATCGCCTCCATTCTGATCAACATCTTCGCCATTGCCGCGCCGATGTTCACTCGCTTGGTGTACGACAAAGTAGTCCCTAACCTCGCCTTTGAAACTTTGTGGGTGCTAGCGAGTGGTATCTTTGTCGTGTTCCTATTCGATTTGCTGCTCAAATTGATGCGAAGCTACTTCATTGATGTTGCCGGTAAGAAATCCGATATTCTCATTTCCTCCAAGCTATTCAGTAAAGTACTGGGGATTCGTATGGAAGCGAAGCCTGCTTCCGTCGGTGCTTTCGCTAAAAACTTGCAAGAGTTCGAATCCATTCGTGAATTCTTTACCTCTGCAACCATTGGCTCGTTAATCGACTTACCGTTCGCACTGATGTTCTTAGCGCTAATTTGGCTAATGGCTGGAAACCTTGTATTCGTTCCCGTTGCTGGCGTGGTCATTTTGATCGTCTATGCATTGCTAATCCAAGGCCCACTGCGCCGCACCATTGAAGAAGGCTCTCGTCTTGCTTCGCAGAAGTACGCAAACTTGATTGAGAGTTTGGCAGGGTTAGAGACGGTTAAGCTGTTCAGCGCGCAAAGCCAATTCCAATTCCGTTGGGAAGAAGCTGTTGCTCACATGGCGAATTGGAATATCAAAAGCCGACGCATCACTGACAGCATCCAAAACACCGCCGGCTTTGTTCAGCAAAGTACTAACGTTGGTATGATCATCTTTGGCGTGTATCTAATTGCAGAAGGTGAACTTACGATGGGTGGCTTGATCGCTGCAACCATGTTGAGCGGCCGAGCGATTGGCCCGCTTGTTCAACTGTCTTTGCTTTCGACTCGTTACAACCAAGCGAAGTCATCAATGACTCTGATTGAGCAAGTCATGTCGATGCCAGATGAACAAGAAGAAGGTAAGCGCTACATCCACCGCCCTATTATTCAAGGTCATATCTCGCTCGACAAAGTGACGTTCCACTACCCTGATTCGCCCGTGGCTTCTATCAGAGATTTAACTCTGCATATTAAGCCCGGTGAGAAAGTGGCGATCATTGGACGTATCGGTTCAGGTAAAACCACACTAGAACGTCTGATTATGGGCCTCTACAAGCCCACAGAGGGCCATGTACGCATTGATGACACCGATATGGAACAACTGCATCATGTCGACGTACGACGCAATATAGGCTGTGTGCCGCAAGACAGTAACTTGTTCTACGGTTCGGTAAGAGACAACATTACTTTAGGTCGCCCTTTAGTAGATGACCGTGACGTGATGGATGCAGCAAACCGTGCAGGGGTAACCGCGTTTACTCAACAAGATCCGGCAGGTTTGGAACGCCAAGTGGGTGAAGGTGGTGCCTTGCTGTCTGGTGGTCAACGTCAGTCAATTGCCATTGCTAGAGCCTTCCTTGGCCGTCCGCCAGTGTTGTTGATGGATGAGCCGACCAGTGCTATGGATAACCGTTCAGAGATGCACATCAAACACCAACTTAACCAATTGCTACCAAGCGAGACGTTAATTCTGATTACACACAAAACGTCGATGTTGGACATTGTCGATCGAGTGATCGTAATGGAGAAAGGCTGCATCATTGCAGATGGTCCTAAAGCACAGGTTCTTTCAGACCTTAAACAAGGCCGAGTGAGAGCGGTTAGCTAAAACGCGCAATCCACCTAAATAAATCATTATCAGTAGAAAGCAAAAGGGGAGCATCAACTCCCCTTTTTCTATTTGTCAGTATCGACACCTAGACAATACGTCACTTTGTGTTCAGCACAAAAGTCTACAAAGCAATATCCTCTTGCTCCATCTTAAACGAACATTGGATCTCGTATTGGTTGAATGAGAAAACACTTCCGCCGTGGGTTCGCTTGGTTGTGACTGTCTCATCACCAAATTGAATCGTCACTCGGGTATACACTTTTTCGTGTACCTCTACAGTGCATTCAGCAAGGTTGGTTGCAAACTCCGCTTCGAGTGTATCTAGCTGCGACTTTGTGTTTTCAATTGCGAGATTATTCTTCTCACGTTGCTGCTCAATTTCTAGGGCTTGCTCTTCGCTTCTCTCGGTTTTAGGGCGCTTCTTAAATTCTAACTCTTGGCGAATCACACCCATGGTTTGCTCTTGAGTGTGTTTATAAGCTTCCTTCAGCTCGGCTAGCTTTTGTCGGTAACCATCGTAGCGCGCAAAGCCATGTACTTTAGTTGCGGTGTCTCCCTCAACACCTAAGAAGACACATTCTACTTTCCCGCCGACTTTGGCTTCACCACCGCTGAGCGTGCCGTGTTTTTTCAAACTGTCCATCACGATAAGGTTGTTACCACAGCGAATGTCATTACTCATACTGTGCACACCAAGTCTAAGGTCGTTGGCCGTTTGTAGCTCAGCATTCTGTGCGTAGCTTGCTGTGATAGAGCCTTTACTGAATACCTTACAACTTTTTGGCTCCCCCTCTTTAGTCGTATGGCCGATAATGCCTTTGGCGACTTTGATATCCCCCTGGGCTTGAACTTCGGCCGATTCGATAAAGCCACCAACCGTAACACTTCCGGTCGCCTTGACGATCATCCCCGGCTCGATGTTGCCAGAGACGAAGACATTACCTTTAAATTTAACATGCCCAGTTGAGACATCGACGTTGCTGACACATAAGGCGTCATCCACTTCGATGGTTCGATCTTTAATGATGGGCAATCCAGGGTGTGAGGCGAGTAGTAAATTGGGATCTTCAGGGGAGATGTAGGTGCCCTTTCCTGGCTTGATTAAACTGTCTTGCCCAGGAAGCGGTGGGATAATTCGGCCTTGAACGGTAAAGCCAGCGATACCTTTGGTAGCGGGGGTACGTTTCATTAAGTGATCATTTTGACCAACGGTAATGGTTTGTCCCAAGTCTCGCATATCAATCTTGCCTTCGTCTTTGCTGCGAGGCTTCAAGACTTGGCGAGTAATGTCTTCAACCAAAGCGGCAAACTTAGCATCCTTACCTTTTACTGGTTGTGTCCCTTTAGCGACGGGCTGAGTAAACTTTTCCCCGGGCTTAAGTTTGCTACTCATCATCAGAACTTTTCTGAGCGCTAACTTATTTATTCCTTTTGTTATTTGAGCTAGAGATAAGCACTGAATGATGTCGCTACCACGCAGTGGGTGTCCATTGTAGGGACCAGTGACCACGAGACTCGCCAACATCTCATCATCAGACAGTTCGACCGCAACAGTGGCATTTCGAACTTCAGCAATCAAGATTCCTTCATAAGCTTCACCCTTACCTTCTTTAGCAAGAGTAACGAAACGCAACACCTCTTCTTCGAAAAGAAAATAGTTTGATGCATTCAAAGCTTCCAAGGTTGGTGGCAGCGTCTTGTTATCAAAGCTTGCGTCAACCACAATCCCGGTTGGCAGACATGCCATTACTTGTTGCTTGTCTTCCGACAATGTAACGATGTTATCCCACATTCGAATTGAGTATCCCTAATGACTCAGTTGTTATTCAGTCTATATAATTCATTCTGCGCTGAGTATCACATTATTAGAATAATCAGCGTCACATCACTTACTTTCGATTCTGCAAACATGACTCATAAATAAGACTTACACATTTTATGATCTGCTTCGCCTTTACAAATACATAGGAAAATTTTTTCAGAATATTTCGTGCGATTGAATGTTGATTCGATGTAGGGCTAGATAGTAAAGGCGAATAGCTTTAGAAGATTAAAGGCTGTAGTGGAGAGATGAAACAGAAGTGATGTAACAGATAATCAGGGTAAAAACGGATTTGAATATGGAGCTTCAGTTTACAGTGTAAATCCAAGATTCTAATTTACACTGTAAATCTAATTTGTAGCGGTCAGTCTATTTAAATGATGGCTAGCCTATTTACACTGTAAATTTGCTAGCAAAACATCGACATCTTTACGAAACTGAATCTCTGCTTGTTTACGACCAACAAGATTAAACTGTTCAACACAAGTCCCCCACTCTTTCTGCTGAACAACCTTTGCGATGAGTAAGTCAGAAATACCTATGTTTCGATCGTTACTGAGTAGAATCAAGTTCAGTACGCTGAAGCTGATCGCATCATAACTGTTGCCACCGTTCACGTAATTTCTAACTAACTGAGTTTCAAACTCACTAACGGTGTGAACACTCTTTGGCAGCAGAGCTCGCACCATATCGGTTTCAAGTGAAACCAAAGAACCTGAAACAAGAAAACAGTAGCTACGCTCGAAGTGATTTTGAACTTGGTTTATCCAGCCTTGAGAGTTTGAGTTAAGCGCCTTAACCATCAGAACCGAGTGACAGCCACTGGCCTGATCTCGCTGGTGGCCGATGTGCACAGCTTCAAATTCACTACCACGCCAAAAAGAAATCAATTCGCTGGTCGCGCCAAAGCTTGTCGCCAGATAATCTGCTTGGCTGGTTTGCTGTGATAACTGAGCCAACATCCAACGGCCAATACCCAAACCTTGATGACGTGCTGAAACAGCAATGCGCATAACTCGAAGGCACCGACTGGTCGCCGCCTGAGTACAGCCAAATTGGTTTGCCAGTAATACAGAGGCAAGGTGACCTTGAGGCCTGCGTTTTCCAAGTTGAACTTGAGCAATCAACTCGCTGTCCAAACCACCCTCTTCCGTCACTAACATACAACCTAAACATTTATCTTGCTGCCAAGCGGCGTATAAACGGATTGCTGGATTGTTGAGAAATTGCATTAAGTCATTTGGCGAGGTCTGATAGTGCGCATCCACGAGAAGAGAAAAACATTGTTGTAGCTGCTCAGGATTAGCCAAGCATTCTGATTTTGATAACTCGCCCAAGTTTAATTGGTTGATTGCGTCAGCAGAAAAGCCTTCGATTTCATCAACCGCCGATTCAGTGACTGATGCGTCATTACCAAGTAGGAAGCAATCAAACAACCAAGCTTCTAGCGGATCGTTGCTATTCCAACGAATCGGTTGTTCGAGCTTAAAGCCTTTCCACCCCGGACGATGCTCAGAAAGCCAAGACTCAAACTTAATACCGAACCCTCGCCCACTGCCTTCGTAACCATGTACCGTGGTTGAAAAGACCATACGGTGATAGATGTCGACCATGGATTTAAGCATCGGAATTGGAATTGCAGCTGCTTCGTCAACCAATAACAGATCGCAATCAGGCTTAGATTTAAGTAATTCATCTGTTGCGACGAATCTTAAACTGCCACCTTGATGACGAATGTGAGTAGCGTTGACCACTTCGCAAGATTCCAACCCTTGGCTAGCATGGGAAAATACCGGCTCTACCGCTTTCACTGAAGGTGCGGTAACAACAATATTAAACCCGTGACGCTCAACTAACAGCTGCGCAGCGGCAATACCCAATGTCGAACTTTTACCACGCCCTCTATCCGCAGTGAGAATCAAAGGACGTTTACGATGTCCAGACACCACTTTTTTGACTAATTCAACAGCCGTGTTTTGCTGTTCAAATTTATCCAACCCGTTTTGGGCGCTTTGCATCTGAGGAAGAGCGTGAGTTGCTTGAACTACATCGCAGGCTTCATTGTGTTGTGAAACAGACATCAGTTTATCGAAATGACGTTTTAACCAACGTTGACCAAAGCTTTCACTATCTTCAGAGGCATTAACTTTTGGCGGCAACACCAACAACAGCCCACCACCAACTAACGAACCCAACGCGGCACTAAAACCATTCGCATCGAACTGCTCTCTAAAATCACAAACAAGAACCTGACACTCACGACCAAGCAGTTGTTGGCCTTTTTTTACTGGAGCATGAATCACACCTTCAAATGGCGTACCGCCAATCTGGAAGATGCTCGGACTGTGTGAGTCTTGAAGGAAAGTAAAAACAGCTGAGTTTTGCCAATCAAATTCGCCATCAAAGACCACGCCGTAACGGTGATCGTTATGTTGAGCAATATTAGAAAGTGTATGCAGAAAAGTGTTGGTTGGGTTTGTCATAGTTAGCGTCCAGATTCATCTAAACACAGTTTATCACAGCCAAATAAAAAGCCGCATTAAGCGGCTTTAGAGGAGTAATGAAAAGTCGTCGACTTAGTCGAGCTTCGATTGAACGAAGGCGAGGATTTCTTCCATTGTTGCATCATCAACTTTCTTAAGGTTCAACGCCAAGTTTGAACCCTTGCGGCTGTATGATGCGCGGCCCTTAATAAGCTCAACTTTTGGAGAAGCTTTCTTCGCTGGCGCTGGCGCCAATTCAAGAATCCAACCTTCCAGAGTTTCTGTCACGTCTTTGGTTAGACGAGTTACGCCTTGAGCTTCGCTACGCTGCCATACAAAACCTTCAGAAGCATCACACTTAGTCAGTAGTGTTTGCTGCTGTTCACTCGTCAATCCACCAAACTGCTTGTGTAGTTTAACAATTGTTGGACGACCAAGGTCGCTCACATTTGGGTAAGCTTGTAGCAATTCAAGTGGCAAAGCGGCTGCTTTCAATGCACCACTCACCAAAGCTTCACTGCACTGGAACATTTTTGCCAGTGCTTTCTGGTCTTCAGCTTCGCCTTTATCTAGCTTCGCTTGCATCTCTTTGCCCTTCTCGTAAAGAGAAAGCGGTTTATGAGCGTTAGCTACGTCTGATAGGAACTTAGCGTGTTCGCCGTTAATGTTTTCAGCAACATAGATTAGGAACTCTTTGTCAGCCAAAATACATGACATACGACGACGGCTACCATCAAGAACTTCAATCTTACCGTCTTTGTTCTTACGACCGACCGCAGGGTATTGCTGACCACGTTCTTTCAATGTTGTAAGAACATCAGAAAGCGCGTGCTCATTTAAGAAAGATTGCTCACGAGCGTTCTCTTCAAAAACAACCGTTCGAGTTGCCACTTCAGCCGCAGGAATTCGAACCAATTCAAATGAAACCAGATCTTCGCCAGCAACAGAAAGCTCGATCACTTGAGCCTGTTCTTTTGCCGCTGTTTGCGCTTCTTGTGGTGTTGCTACGCGACGTTTGTTTGCTTTACCAAATAGCTTTGCATTTAAGTCAGATGTTTTAATTGCCATTGTTGTTATCCCTGATTAAGTGAAGGCCAGTTGCTATGTAATACGCGCTCTAATTCTAGAGCACTTTTTTGTACTGCGTCTTGAGCAACAGCTAGAGTTTTCTTACCGCCCTCAAAGTCGCTCACCGTTAGATCGAAAACCGTGCTGTAAGTGTCAGCACAGGTTTCAAAAGCACGGCTTCTTGGAATGGTTGCCATCATTACTTGGTCATTCAACAGGTAGTTCATTTCGGTCAGAACTGACACTTGTTTCTTGTTGTCGTCTTCAAACATGGTTGGCATTAGACGAACAAATTCGAGCCCTTTCCAATCATCCGGGAACATTTCGTAAACCGTTGGTAAGTGCTGGAAGAAGTTAACCGTTGAAGCCCAATCCAAACGCTTAGCTGCACATGGAATCAGAAGTGCGTTCGACGCGTACATTGCATTCCATACTAGAGGGTCAACGTGCGGGCCGGTATCAATCATAATCACATCGAAATCATCGGCGATTTTGTCGATAAGCTTCTCTTTTAACAGACGAACAATATCAAGTGACTGATCTTGTGAAAGGCTTTGCCACGCTTCAGCGTTAAACATCGCATCTTCTGGGAAAGCAGAAATTGTCTTCAGATTTGGATACTGAGTTGGCAATAGTACGTTCTTACGAAGAAACTCTAGATCGACGTCTTGGTCTTCAGGCACGTTGTCCAACATGATATCGACAGCAGAATAGATGCTGTCGTGCTCTGCCCCACTAATTTGTGGATTTAGGAACAGACGCAAAGAGCCCTGTGGATCCAAGTCAATCAAACAGATACGGTAGCGCTTATCTAAATTCAGAGACAAACAAGCGGCTAAGTGAACCGCTGTCATTGATTTACCCGTACCACCCTTCTGGTTTTGTACGTTGATAATCCATGGCTTATTGTCAGCGTGCTGTTTACGTTCATGGAACTTTGGCACTTCTGCCGCGTCCATCAACATGTGAGCTTCTGTCAATGAAATCGAGTAATGATTGGCGTTGTTCTTTGTAAACTGATGGCCATCAGCTTCAAGTTTAGTGATCGCTTCATCGAGTTTACGACGCGTTAAACCAGAACGAGTCTCCATCATAGCTTTAGACATTGGAGGGAAATGTTCATCACTTCGCTCTTCCAAAATAATCTCAATTCGGTCAGCCTGAACTTGTTGAGTTTGTTCGGCTAGCTGATAGAGCTTATCAATCGTTTGTTCTCTTTTCATTGCCAGTTTCCGTAATGATTAACTAAGTACAAATTGTACAGCGATTAACAACAAACACAACAAAAACATGAACATACATTTATGAGTAAAATCACATAAAATAGACCGCGTTTTTACAATTTGATGAAACATCGCCTTAGACAAACACAAAAATGACCGTTTTTATCATGCATAACCTATGTTATTTCTAACCTACATTTAAAATGTTACAGCATCACTTATTTACAATGTAAATGGAATTTCAGCGAAAAACCTTCGGAACGATTGAAATACAACCGTAGATTACGGTTGGTGTGATTTGCATTCGAATTTATAGATTTTCAATCCAATAAAAATTAAAAAACACTCAATGACCAAAAAATTCAAAACAGAAGAGAAGATGGGGTGTCAAAAAAAACAGAGGATTGGAACCTAACCGGAAGAATGATCATGGAGCACATCCAGTGTAAGATAATTGATAACGCCAAATTATGAAGCATGATCAAGGCGTAAACTGAGCAATATTGATCCGAGCAACTGCACATTGAAATGATCAACCTCCGGAAAAATGATCAAGTAAATATAGTTCCGGAAGCATGTAATTTATGAACTAAGTTACGGACAAATGCTTTTGGAATGGGGATTCAACGCCTATAAGGGCTCAATGATTGAAAATTCAATCGACACAGACCAAGAATACACAAACATGACAATTTCATGATCATGCTTCCTAGTTAAGACCCACCCGCTCTAAATACATCAAAGCAATCCATTTCCAGCGGATACAGACTAAATTTTGCACTCAATAGGGTAGGAACGATAAAAAAGTATGCTCTCTTGATCATTGTTCCGATAGATTGGCCACCACAAGTGTCCACTTAGACAACTCAAAAGCGACTTAGAAACCGATGTTGAATTCCGATCTGTGGATAAGCTGTATAAGTATAATGATCATGCTTTCGAACCAATAATGATCATGCTTACAATGACTTAATGATCATTGTTCTGATGTTCTGTGATCATGCTTTCTTAAGTATAATGATCATAGTTTCGGAACCTTTATGATCATGCTTTCCAAGGCGATTTATTTTAATGCTTTAAATTCAGCCACTTATAAGCAAGGTTACGTCCAGATCATTAGATCACTTAATCATTTAAGATCATATTAATCAAAAAGATCAGTTATTTAAAAGCCAATAAATTCTCTTTATTTATGATCATTCTTTCTTTATCATTCAGGAACTATAGTGAAATTACGGTTAGTGTGATACGGAT
This sequence comes from Vibrio sp. 1F255, assembly GCF_041439145.1. NCBI lineage: Bacteria > Pseudomonadati > Pseudomonadota > Gammaproteobacteria > Vibrionales > Vibrionaceae > Vibrio > Vibrio sp. 1F255. The sequence continues at coordinate 89,286 of NZ_JBGONQ010000010.1, forward strand.
CAAAAATGAAACCAGAAGAGAAATTGTTAATTAAGGCACGAAGCCACAAAGATGGTCATTTATTTGAGGTATCTGAAACAGCCGTTGAATGGATAGAACAATATCAACACTTCAAAGGTGTCACCAAAAGCATAGTTGAGCTTCTTAACCTAATTTCACTTCGTGGGTTTAGCAGTAAAGACGGGTACGTTTCCACCACTGAGATTATTGAATCAACCGATGGTCAAGTCACTCGCGCAGCCTTACAGCAAAGGCTGAGAGCTGCAGTTAATATCGGATTGTTCAAACAAATCCCCGTTCGCTTTGAAGAAGGCCTTGCTGGTAAAACCATGTTGCATCGCTTTGTGAACCCAAACCAATTGATATCGGTGCTGGGTGCCACCAGCTTAGTGACAGAAAGCGTGAAGCAAAATGAAAAGCAAAAGCGCTCTAAAGCCCTAGCTCAAACCAAAGTAAACAAGCGCTTACTGAATGAACATGGGTTGAATACCCCACCAACGATGAAAGATGAAGCGGATCAATTCATTGTTTCGCCAACCAATTGGGCGGGGATTATTGATCAAGCGTTAGCGCCACCTAGAACTCGTAAGAGCTACCAGAAATCCATGGTTTCGATCTCTGGCACTCGCGCTGTGATCGAAACACGATCTTCTAAAAATATCATGACCGTTGACGATCTGATGACGCTATTCGCGTTATTCACTCTCACCGTTCAATATCATGATCATCACCAAGATGATTACCATCTAGACGCGAAACACACGCCAAACAAAACACCACTCTACATCACTGATATTTTGTCTTTACGTGGCAAGAAAGACAGCGGCCCTGCACGTGATTCTATCCGCGACAGTATTGATCGTATCGAATTCACGGATTTCCAACTGCACGAGCTTACAGGTCGTTGGCTTAGTGAGAACATGCCAGAAGGCTTTAAGAGTGATCGTTTCCGATTCTTAGCTAGAACCATTACCGCATCGGAAGAAGCGCCTACAGAAGGCTCTGACGGCGAAATTCGCATTAAACCGAACCTATACATCCTGGTTTGGGAACCTTCGTTCTACGAAGAGCTGCTGACGCGTGACTATTTCTTCCTATTTCCGCCAGAAATCCTGAAGCAACATACCTTGGTTTTCCAAGTGTATTCGTACTTTAGAAGCCGCATGGCACGTCGCCATTCAGATAGCATGTTGCTCAGTGAGCTCAACCAGAAATTGGCGCGTAACATCGATTGGCGTCGTTTCTCGATGGATCTGATCCGCGAGCTCAGAAAATTGGGTGAAGCCGGGGATCAAGAAGATACCTTCCTGGTTAATCTATGGGGTTATCACTTGACGATCACCGCGTTGATCGAAAAAGGGAAAACGACCGATTATCAGGTAGATATCAAATGTAATGTGGAAGAAGTATTACGTTACTCAAGAGCGCGTACCACTAACGCAGGTAAGCGTAATATGGCACCAACGCTGCCGAACCCACTTCGTAACGAAATGGTGTCTAAGCAGAAACTGGAAGAGCTGTCTGAGATTATCGACGGTGAGTTTGAACCCATTCAGCGTAAAGCACCGTCGCCAAGAGGCAAATTGGGACGTCGAGTTAAGCAGCGTAAACACTCTGTTGAGATCAACGCTGACGAGATCATGATTACTCTCTCTAAATATACCTCTGCAGAGGCTCTAGAACGCAGCATAACGGCTTTATCTGCTATGACAGGGCACTCACATGCCTCAATCAAAGAAGAGTGCTCAGAGCTCATTGAGAAGCTTGATTGGTTGAGAGTAGGGGAGGACGTTATCCCATACGAAACACTGAGTCGCTTGATTGAGCTATATAACGACCGAGATAGCACCAGCAATCGACATTTGTCCATTGAACGTTTGATCTCTGGTTTAGCGGTGCGTCGTAAAGTGTGTAAACAAGTTCATGAAGGTCATTTAGACGAAAACGTGTTCCTTGCGCTCGATGAAATGGCGATTGGCCACTAGTCATTATCCTATCGCGATAAGCCTGTTTTACCGTCGCTGAATGGATAGTTTTGAACACATTAGGTGCTGATTAAAATCGCACCTAACGCTGACAAAGTGATGACAAAGTAGCGCATCTAGTTGATTATTATTTATCCCGAATAGACAACCTTTGTCCTTTCTTGTGATTAATAGATTGGCTCATATTTTGTTACATCATACTGAATAGATTTTTGCGAGTTCCCAAGGGACTCGCTTTTTTTTGCCTAAAATTCAGTCAATCATTAAAATTCAATAGCTTACAGAGTTAAACGCCGAAGCATGATCAAGGCTCGATCATGCTTTCTACGGATCTAGCTCTGGTGAGATTCTGATTTGATGCTTGATCGAGAAGGGCTTGATCAGTGGAGATGGCGTTGAATAATTCCTTGATCATCGTTTCGGAGATGGGTTGCCATAAAGCGTACATGCGACTCGATCAATTTTTCAGACTCTGCTTTCCAACGTGGTTCTTGCTGTTGGTTCGTAAACTCCAAAGCCAATACACACAAGTGTTGTAGCCGCTGTGTACACCACTCTTGCAATCCTGCTTCTGATTTTGGGTCACATGACACCGCTTGCAGCTTACTGTAGGCAAACATTAGGTATTGGTAGGCTTTATCTTGATGGCTTGAGCTGTTGGCCTCCTGCGAAGCCAAGTCCGGATTCGATGAATCCGCGAGGTGGCGATAGAAAGTAAAGATTCTCAGGCATCCGTCTAGCCAACATGCGATGCCTTTGCTCTGCTCATCCGTGATCAATGGCCCCCAGAGCGCATCTGGAGGCGTTAAGATCAAAGGTTCTAACCGGTCCACTTGATCATGCTTTCGGTCTTTGTACCAATCTCCGATCCGCTCTAACCAAGTGTCTAGTTCATTCATGCAACGTTATCCCACTGTTTTACAAAGTGATTATCAGAAACTTGTTTGATTTCATGCTGTATTTCACTGCTCTGCTCTCGAATACGATCAGCGTCTATTGAATAGTTTGGCTCATTTTTGACGAGTTCGCCAAATGGCAGATCGGGATCTGGTACCGCAGAGATCAACAACTTAGTGTACGGGTGTTGTGGATTGGTCAAGATCGACTGGGTTGATCCCCACTCGACGATCTGCCCTTTGTACATCACCGCCGTCTCTTCAGCGATGTAATGTGCCGTGGCAAGGTCGTGGGTTATGTACAAAAAGCCTATGCCTAACTCTTTCTTCATTTTTTGCATCAAGTTCAACACGCCAAGTCGAATCGAAACGTCCAACATCGAGGTGGGTTCGTCAGCAAGAATAACCTCAGCGCCAACGGCCAGTGCTCTGGCTAGGTTAACCCTCTGTCTTTGGCCCCCACTGAGCTCGTGCGGGTATTTGGCTAGCGTTTCGATGGGTAACTCCACCAGCGTTAATAACTCTTTGAGGCGCTCTGTGAGAGCCTGTTTAGTGGCTACCTGTTTATGGATCTTAAGTGGGCGCGTTAAATGGTGATCAATAGTGTGAGTGGGATTGAGTGAACCAAAGGGGTCTTGAAAAACCATTTGCACACGGCTGCGATAATCCAAGATATCTTTACGGCTTTTCAGAGTAGAGATGTCTCTGCCTTTGAACAGTATCTCTCCCTCTGTCGCAGGGTAAACCTTGGTCATCAATCGTGCGCAGGTGCTTTTCCCGCAGCCAGATTCTCCGGCTAAGCCGAAAATCTCGCCTTAGCCTATGTGAAAGCTAACGGATTTGATTGCATTGAAAGAGGGGAAAATGAGAGTTGGATCAAACCACATTTCTTATGGGGAATCTTTTAAATATAATTGCAGAAAATGGCTTTGGCAAAGTTTAAATGAGGCATTTATTAATTAGCTTTGTGAAGCGTCGGAATCATCACACTTCAGTACAGAATTTCTTAACAAGCGAAAAAGCATTTGCTACAGATTACCTGTCCATTACATGGTGCTTTTCGGAGGAAAACATGTCCATTAATTCTATCAACCATGATGAAATGACAAATATTGCAAACAAGTGGGATGCTGAAGAAGAAGTATCTTTCAAACCAGAAAAGAAAATGAAGTCTGCTGAAGCTCGTCGTCGTATCGAGACTCTAAGAGAAATTAGAGAAAGCGGTTTGAGTCTGGAAGAAGCGAGGGAGCTAGGTCTTATTCACTAATAATCCCCATTGCATTTAGAAGGGTGGCACAACGCCACCCTTTGATTTATAAGTGTTTTTTCATGTTCCCTATCCAGATTTAATCAACTCCTTGATTCTTTGGCTCACTGTTCCGTTTAGCCTATCCCTTGTGATATTACGCTTTTCAGATGAAAAACACGCACATGGCATACTCTTGAACTAAGTTGTTTGACAGTCATATTCAACGCCACTAATTTTAAAGTTAAAGCAAAAATATGCGATGTCGTTGGTAAGGAGAAGGCTATGTCTAATTCTGTGGCTCAAGTTAAAGAAGTGCTGTTTTACGAACCCGAAGATCCGAACGGATACCTGTCAAATTTTGCCGCTTGTCCTATCAAGGTAGGTGATCAAGTTTGGGCAACCAGCGAACATTATTATCAAGCGATGAAGTTTGCCTCCGAAGCGCTACGTAATACCATTTTGGAAGCCAGTACACCTGCTGAAGCGTTCTCTTTAAGTCGTGACTACGAAGACCAAGTTCGCGAAGATTGGTATGACATTCGTGTTGAAGTGATGCAGTTCATCGTCACCGAGAAGTTCAGACAGAATCCACAGTTTGCGCTGTTTCTTACCAATACCGGAGATTCGGTGATCAAAGAACATTCGCACAAAGACCACTTCTGGGGCGATGGCGGCGATGGAACCGGCGAGAACCATTTGGGTAAGATTCTGATGGCAGTGCGTCACCAGCTTCGCACTCAGCAACTGCATTTGATTGCTTCGCACTGATTCGTCGATTCAGATAGCGGCATGCTTATGATTACCCCTTAGACGCATTTAAAAGGCCGCCCTGCTATCTAGTATGAAGCAGGGCGGCCTTTTCGGTTTTAGAGAGTCAGGCATCAACGAGAGTTAACGTACGTGACTAAGCTATCCGTTGCTAAGTTCTAAGTTACGCTGGTGCTATAAGTAACTCTGTACGATGTCGTCAAGCTGTCCATCGTCTTTCATTTGGTCTAGGCGTTGGTTGATGAAGCTTTGCAGTTTAGGATCCATCTCAGGGTCAAACGCCAAATGGATAGGGTAGTTATTGATGACAGAACCAAACTCTTGCATCTGGTAATCATCAATACTCAGTTTTTGTTCGTTTAGGTTGTATTTGATTCGTGATTCCATTTCCACAAACACGGTGTCGCCAGGTGCTCGGTTCAGGACACGAAACGCAGCAGTGTAATCTTTTACTCGAATCTCGTTGAGCTTGCCCTGTTGGATATAAGGTTCCAAGTTCGGATACTCAAATCCTTTCAGCAATACTACGGCTTTCCCATCGAGATCATCGATTGTATTGAACTCAAATGGCTTTTTACCGCTGCTGAGTAATACGTGTTTTACATTGTAAATCGGGTCTTCAGATAGGTTCGCAGATTGAATATTCCCCCAACTAGGGCTGCCATAGGTAACCCAGTTTGGATTCTCTCTCGCATCGAGCTTGTCGATCATTCGATTAAAAGGGTAGGTGTGGTAGTTGATCTCATATTGGCTGTCATCAAACACGGCTTCCACAATATCTGAAACAATTCCTCTGTGAGATGACCCGTCAGTTTCGATTTGAAAAGGTTGCGCTTGGCTCGCAATAATGTAGTAGTGAAGAGGTTCGTTTGCAGAAGCATAACTGCTTGAAAACAAACTGACTATGGATGCAACGATAAGATGTTTTTTCATAACCTTCCCTAGTTATTTGATGAATGACTACTATTATACTAGTTGAGTAATTGTAGTTTGCTAGGATAACAATAATGGTAATTTGTGTATGGTGACAAAAGGAAAACGCTACGTTGGACTCTCCCGACAGTTGATCGGGATGATAATAGCGATCAGTACCTTATTCACAGTTATAGTGACAGGTCTCGGGTTGTATGTAGAGTACCAAAGTCGAGTTTCTTTTATCAGCTCTCAGATCGAGCAGGTCAAGGCTGGCTACCTTTCTGGTTTAACGGCAAGTTTGTGGGTTGAAGATCGAGAGCAATTGTTTGTGCAAGCCGAAGGCATCTCTCGCCTCCCTTCGGTCAGTTACCTTCTTATCGAAAGTCCCGATGAAAAAATTCTAGAGTTAGGTCAAAAGACCGAAGGCCAATCTTATTCTCAGTCTTGGGAAATGGTGCACCAGATGGGCGGCACAGACTTCCCGTTGGCGACGCTCACGGTGCAATCAGACTTGAGCATGATCCTAGATGACTTTGAAGAACGAGTGTTATTGCTGCTCGCCTTCGAAGCCGTTAAAATCTTCTTGTTGTCTCTCGTATGTTTAACCATCGTCTATCGTCTTGTCGTAAAACGTTTGATGACTATGTCTTCCCAAATCAACCAACAACAGGTCGAAGACAACAAACCGCGCTTTATAACGCCAACTCACTCTACTTACAAAGATGAGATATCGACTCTAGAGAGTAGCTATAACCGATCGGTAGAACGTATTCGTCAACAATATCAAGAGCTGGAAAAAGCTAAAGATGTTGCTGAGGTGGCCAACCGCAATAAAAGTGAATTTCTTGCCAATATGAGTCACGAAATCCGTACACCAATGAATGGGATTATCGGGTTGTCGTCTTTGCTCTCTGAAATGGATATGCCGAAAGAGCAAAAAGAGTACATCAACATGCTCAACACCTCTTCGCTTACGTTGCTCGACTTAATCAACGACATTCTCGATTACTCGAAGATCGAAGCGGGGCGACTAGAGCTTCAGCAAGAGCCGATGAAAATGATGGGCATTGCGGCCGACGTTGAATCAACCTTTCGAGTGAAAGCCGAACAGAAAGGGCTTCGATTCCAATTAGCGATCGACCCTAAGATCCCAACCATGGTGATTGGCGACGGTACACAACTAAGACAAGTCCTAAATAACTTAGTAGGCAACGCGATTAAATTTACCAAGCATGGCCACGTCACGCTCTCACTTCGTTTGGAAGAGGTGGTTGAGCCTGAGCAAAAACTCCGAGTGAAATTCGAGGTTGTCGACAGCGGTATCGGTATTGCAGAAGACAAACAGAAATCGGTATTCGATAAGTTTCAACAAGCCGACGGCAGTACCACACGTATTTACGGAGGCACAGGGCTTGGTCTAACAATATGCGAGAAGATCGTGACATTGATGGGCAGCAAGCTTGAACTCACCAGTGTTGAAGGTAAGGGCAGTACATTCTTTTTTACGGCTGACTTTGACCCGTGTTTAGAAGCCGATGAAAGCAATATCGATTTCAATAAGGTTTCGGTTCTGCTTGTGGATGATAGCCAGCTGAACATGTGCATAACGTCTACACAGCTTCAATCCTTTGGCGTTAAGTCTGAGTGCTGTGAAACGGCAAACCAAGCGTTAGAGTTGGTTTCAGAGTCTGTGGCTAAGTCATCACCTTATGATCTCGTTCTGATAGACAAAGTAATGCCGTCCGTTGATGGCTTTCAACTGGCGAGAAGCTTAGTTGAACGCTTTGGTAGCGAGTGTCCCAAGTTAGTGATGATCTCTGCTGACCCTAGAAAGCAAGATGAAGCTCGTGCTAAACAAGTCGGTTTTGTTGCCTACATTGCGCGTCCTTACCAAGATAATCAGCTTAAATGGACCATCAGTGAGGTACTCGCGAGAGCGGCTGATACTTCAGTCTTTACCTATCCGAACAGAGGAGAGGTTGCGTTTAAAGACAATGAACCTGTGCCGTTAAGTAAACCTGCAGCGGTTGTTAAAGATGCTCCCATTGTCTCTGTAAACGCCACACCAGCCGATAAACAAGCTCCAATTCAAGCAGAGTCAAAACCTGTCGCAGTTGCCGGAGAATTTAGTGGTACAGTTTTAGTTGTTGAAGACTCGCGAGTAAACCAACAAGTCGCCAAGATGATGCTCAAGAAGCTTGGCTTTGAGGTTGATATTGCCGACAACGGTGAAATTGGTGTCGAGAAATTCAAAGCCAACGAATACGAGATGATTTTTATGGATTGTCAGATGCCGGTTCTCGATGGCTTCGAAGCGACCAAGCAGATCCGAGCGCTCGAAGAAGGGGCTGCAAAGCATATTCCAATCATTGCGCTGACGGCCAACGTCGTGCAGCGAGACAAGCATTTGTGCTTCGATGTAGGCATGGATGAGTTTTTACCTAAACCGGTTAACCAAGGCAAACTGAGAGAGATCGTAGCGAGTTTCTTGTCGAAAGAGACGGAATCAAACAAAGAACATGAGCAGCAAATTGTTTAGTTGAGTATCTCTAATCTTACTTTCATTAAAAGAGTAATGAGGCGAATTAGACATAGTCTTTTATGCCGTTGGTTATATTTGAAGTATCGTGTGAAAGAAATGATAAAGGTGGCCTGAAAAGACCACCTTTTTTGTATGTGTCGGTTTGAACTTAATCTCTATCGATTGCGAACGCAGACCATGCTTGACGTGTCGGCATCACTTCGACTCGGTTAATGTTGATGTGATCTGGCAAGGTTGCGATATAAAACATCTGCTCGGCAATATCCTCTGCTGACAACGGTGTAGTGCCTTGGTAAAGGTTGTCTGAAGCCGTCTGGTTACCTTTAGTTCTTACAAGAGTAAATTCCGTTTCTGCAATACCAGGGGAGAGGTCAGTCACTCGTACCCCTGTGCCTTGTAAGTCACAACGTAGGTTGTAACTGAACTGCTTTACGAACGCTTTGCTGGCACCATACACATGGCTTCCTGGGTAAGGCCACTGTCCGGCGATTGACCCAACATTGATGATTGAGCTTCCTGCGCCTTTTTTAATTAACGTAGGCAACAGCGCATGAGTAACATTAACCAAGCCTGTGACATTGGTATCGATCATAGTGTGCCAGTCTTTCAAGTCCACATCAGGCGCGCCTTCTGGTGCCAAAGCTAACCCAGCATTATTGACCAATGCGGTAATCGATGAAAATTCAGCGGGTAATGAATCAATGGCTTGTTTTACGGCGTCTGCGTCTCGAACGTCGAGTTGAATTACATGCACAGGCACCGTTAATTCTTCCTTTAGGTCGAGTAGCCTTTCGATTCGACGACCAGACAGCACTAACGACCAGTTATCTTCTGCGAAACGTTTTGCTGCCGCTTTGCCGAAACCAGAGGTTGCCCCTGTAATGAACGCTATCTTATCCATAAATACATCCTTCTAATTTGAAATTAACATAAGTAGTGCCATGCCGATCAAAATCGGCGCGGTCGTTGTTTTTGCAGACAAGTTCGGTACTGATAGATACAGTTTTTGCCCCAGTACATTGCCAATCAAAGCTGCCGGTAATAGCCATAAACCTGTGATGAACGATTCTTGGTTAAATGCGCCAATCCATATGAAGCCGGTCAGTGAAATCGCTGAACTCAGCAGAAAAAACACAATCGCGGTGGCTCTCTGTTCACTGGTTTTAATGGTCAGGTTCATCAAATACGTCACTAATGGCGGACCTCCTGAAGAAGCGGTGGTCATGCTAAACCCCGAAATGGCTCCCGCCCAAAACGCGTGTCGTTGGTGCAACCAAGTGAGGCGTAAGTCCAAAATAATCAGCGTGCTAGCGACCAAAGACATCATCGCGATAAAGGCCTTCAAGCCTGATTCCGATATCGTGCTAATGAAATACAGCGAGAAAGGCACCGCAACCAACATGCCAATACACAGCGGCGCAATAAGCCGGATATTGATGGTGGTTTTACTTCGCTTGAGCAGAGGAAAGGCACTTAAAAAGTCCAACAAGATAGCGATAGTTACCGCTTGCAATGGTGGAACAATAAAGCTGAGGGAAAGCGCTACGATAATCGCAAACCCAAATCCTGAATAGCCTCGAACTACTCCTGCAAACAGAATCAATGTCATCGCTAATCCTAATTCCACTCTTGCTCACCTCTTTGCTTTTGATATTGCTGCTGCGTTAATTAGAGTTCGATGAGACCTGTCTCGTCTGCCTTTCAATCTATTCACACCTAAGAGTTTTGAATAGAGCCAGATCGACGATTGGATTGGGTCAGGCTGTTTGTTGGATCGGGGATGAGACTTGGGCTGATGTACTGGCCCAATGTTTTGTTGAAACTGACACTATGACCTCCGCCCTGTTTGGGATGAAGATTATTCCATCCGATAGCGCAGCCTTTTCAATGTCGTGTTTTGTGTCTTTCATTCTCGAAGACGAGCCAAGCACGAGCGGCTGTGAATCTAGTGTTGTTAATGGAGACGATGAAATGGAAGTATCAACAGAACAGCTTGTGAACCAAGATATTATCGACCTCGACAAGAGCGTATTTCATTCTTGGTCGATTCAAGAAGCAGCGGAGCCTATCGCCATTGCGGGTGGGCAAGGATGCAAAATGTGGGACTACGAAGGTAAAGAGTACCTTGATTTTAGTAGCCAACTGGTTAACACCAACATTGGTCATCAGCATCCACAAGTGATCAAAGCGATTAAAGATCAAGCGGACTCATTGGTAACCGTTGCCCCTGCGACCGCCAACCTCACTCGCGGTTTGGCGGCCAAGCGCATCTTGTCGAAAGCGCCAAGCTCGTTTAAGAAGGTGTTCTTTACCAATGCAGGCGCAGACGCCAACGAAAACGCGATTCGCATGGCGCGACAATTCACAGGGCGCGACAAGGTGCTATCTGCTTACCGTTCTTACCATGGCAATACAGGTACTGCGATTGCTGCGACGGGGGACTTTCGTCGAATTCCAAACGAGTATAGCCGTGGGCACGTTCACTTCTTCAATCCATTTCTCTATCGAAGCGAGTTCAATGCGGCGACTGAGGCAGAAGAGAGTGAGCGTGCCCTGCAGCATTTAGAGCGAGTGATTGAATGCGAAGGGCCAACAGCGATTGCAGCGATTATTCTAGAGACCATTCCGGGAACGGCTGGTTTTCTCATTCCGCCCAAAGATTACCTTATCGGCGTGCGTGAGCTGGCAACCAAACATGGTATTCAGCTGATCTTTGATGAGGTGATGGTCGGCTTTGGCCGCACGGGCAAGTGGTTTGCGTTTGAGCACTTTAATGTAGTGCCAGATCTGATTACTTTTGCGAAAGGGGTGAACTCGGGTTATGTGCCGGCTGGTGGCGTGGTGGTCAGCGAACCGATCGTTGAGTACTTTAAGTCAAACTTCTTTATGGGCGGCTTAACGTACTCAGGTCACCCTTTGGCGATGGCTTCTATCGTTGCAACGCTCGATGTGATGGAGCAAGAGGGCATTGTCACACACGCTGATAACGTCGGTAACAGCGTTTTAGGGCCGCTTCTACTGAGCCTTCAAGAGTTGCACCCTATGATTGGTGATGTGCGTGGTAAAGGGATGTTTTGGGCGGTTGAGCTGGTGGAAGATCGTGAAAGCAAGTCTCCATTGAGCAATGATAAAATGGGTCAATTGAAAGCGGAACTAACCAAGAGAGGTTTGTTAACCTTCATTGTGAATAACCGTATTCACGTCGCTCCACCTCTGGTTATTCAACCAAGTGAAATTAAGAAAGGCGTGAAGATCATTGATGAAGTTTTGCTTGAGCTCGCTTCTTAATTCTTCAAAAGATAGCTAACACAGAAACACAGGCACTTTGGTAAAGGATTCCCCGTCCTTTTCAAAGTGCTTATTTTTTCCGGAGTGCCTAGCTTCAAATTGGTTAGGAATAGACGAGAAAGAGCATCGATTGATGCTCTTTTTTACGTTATTGCTTGAATAACAGCGTCCATATAACGCGATGCTAGCTCTTCATTACCTCTGATAGCTCTTTAATGCCGGGGGCGATCAAGTCTTTGTCGATGGCGTGAAAGCCCAACCTGAAATAAGAATTAGGATCAAATTCGGATGAAGTTTCATTGCTCAACTTCGTTTCAGGATCGGTCATGAAGTGAGAATACCCTGTCTCAATCAAAATCCCTTTTTGTGCGGCTCGTGACGCTAAGCGTTGGCTATTGATGTGACTGGGCGTTTGTAGCCACAGAGAGTTGGCCTGCTCGCTTTGAGCCAGTCGCTTGCAGTCAGGTAAGTACTTCAAGACAGCATCGTTGATCAGCTTCCAGCGCTGGCGAGTGTTTTCTCTAAAGCGCCTCACAAAGCTGTCGTAGTAGCCTTGTTCAATAAAGTGCGCTACTTCCATCTGAACACGGCTTGGCGCATGTCGGTACATCAAGCGACGCAGTATTCTAAGGTCGTAGATTAACTCTTCAGGTGCCACGATGTAGCCTAACCTCAAGCCGGGTGCCAGTAGCTTAGAGAAGCTGCTGACATAGATGACTCTCCCTTCCTTGTCATTGGCTTTTAGCGCGGGTTTAGGATTCCACTCCACGTTGCACTCGGCGTCATAGTCATCTTCGATAATTACCGCGTCATTGGCTTTGGCCATTTCAAGTAACTGAGTTCGACGCTCATCACTCATGGTGACGCCGGTTGGAGCTTGATGGCTAGGCGTGACATAGAAGTGATCACACAGTGAAGAGTGCTCATTGAATCTCAATCCTTGTTCATCCACTTGATGCGGGTGTAACTGCGCGCCAGAGAGATTGAAGATGTGATTCGCTTCTTTGTAGCCGGGGTTCTCGACTCCGACTCGACTCTGATGGTTCATGAGCAAAGTCGAAATCAAATACAGCGCATTCTGCGAACCTAAGGTTATGAGGATCTCATCACTTTGGGCATGAATACCGCGCTGTGGGAGCACCCTTGTGCGTATCTGTTCGACCAGCATGTCGACGTCTTTATCGACCTTGTCGCAAAGCCAGCGGTGATCATGTGGGTCTGAGGTGACCTTTCTTGTCGCTTCTCGCCATTGAGCTAATGGGAAGTCATTGATAGAGGGTTGGCCAAAAATAAATGGGTATTGGTAACAACTCCAATGCGAGGGTTTGACGATGCGTGGGTATTGGCCCAATTGCAGCTTAACGCGTTTGCTCCAATCCGGTGCATTGTCGCTGTCGGCTGATTCAAAATGATCCAAACTCGCGTCGATAGTATCACTCGGGTTTTCATACTTTTCTGAAAGGTAATAACCACTGCGAGGCTTACTGATGAGGTAGCCATCGTCGAGCAAACTGTCGTACACCAACGAGACAGTATTGCGTGAAACACCCAATTGGCTAGACAGCTTACGACAAGACGGAAGCGCTTGTTCAGCCGGAAAAATACCATTCAATATCGCCGTCACCAAATAGCTACGTACTTGTTCTTGCAGGCTTCTTTTGGAATCAAACTCGATGAAACAATTGTGATTTATCGCCATGAGATACAGTCCTTATTCTCAGTGAACCTCAGTCCAATTTGTATAAAAGAGCAAGAAATGCGCCAGAGTTCATATTGATGTTTTAAGAGTGTGTTTTGCTCTCTCTCAACCCCGAAAATTACGTTGTCCCAAACTAGAAAATCGTTCTGTCCCAACCTGAAAATTAAATTGGCTCTACGTCTCCGATGCATTCCGTTCATAAAGTAAAGGCAGGCAAATAATCTCGATAAGGAAAGCGTATGAAACAGGGAATGACGATGAAGGCATGGGTTTCAACAGCGGCAGCGACAGTTGTACTGGGTTGTTTTGGAGTCGCACAAGCATCGGAGCTTGCAGCCATCGAAAAGCAAGGCTTCATGAAAGTGGCGACAGAAGACAACTACTCTCCATTCAACTATATCGACCGCGGTAAGCCTGCGGGGATTAACAAAGATTTGCTTGATGAGTTACGTGAATATTCGAAGTTCGATATCGAACAAGAGATCTTACCTTGGACAGGACTACTCGCTTCGGTATCTGCGGGTCAATATGATGTGGCGTTAACTGGCGCGATCATTACCGATGCTCGCTTGAAGGCCTTTGATTTCACTCCACCTATCGCTTCAGCGCAGCATTACTTCTTAACCAGAGCTGACGCGGAAGATATTAATACGGTAGCCGATTTAGATGGAAAAACAGTGGGCTTACAAGCGGGCAGTGCTTTGCTAGAAAGGCTTCCAGAGCTCGAAGTGATGCTCGAAGCACAAGGCAAATCTTTGGGTAAAGTGGTGCAGTATCAATCCTACCCAGAAGCGTATTCCGACTTGGCAATCGGCCGAATAGACTATGTGATCAACAGTGTGGTTTCAGTTAACGAGGTAGTGAAGTCGAAGTCAAAGGTATTCAAAAAAGGCGAAGCAGTCTCTGGCCCAGGTTTCGTTAGCTGGCCAGTTCCTAAAGATAATCCTGAGCTTTTGGCTTACCTAACGGAATTCTTCCTACACCTTGAGCAAACAGGAAAAATGGCAGAGTTGCAGAAGAAGTGGTTCGGTGAATCGTTCGACCAACTCCCTTCAGAAGCCATCACTTCGGTTGAGCAGTATCACAAGCTAACAGCCGTTCAATAGATGAATAAGCATGCGCCGACACAAACAGTTAGCGGCTGTTTGTGTCCATGCCAATGGGTTCAAAGCGGTTTAACCCATGAGTCTTTGGCGCACAATCTATCGAAAGAAGTCGCTGATCAAAGAGGTCGTTTATGGATTATTACGCTTGGGAACAGTTACTACAGGGCGCGTGGGCAACGGCATGGATATCGGCAGTATCGATTGTATTAGGTGTCGTCATCGGCCTAATGATTGCCTTAGTTAGAATGATGAAAATCCCGTTTGTGGATCAAATGTTGGGTATCTATGTCAGCTGGGCACGAGCAACGCCTTTGGTGACACTGGCTCTGTTTATTTTCCTTTCTTTTCCGTCATTTGGCATCAATTTAGATAAACACGTTTCTGCTATTTTAGCTCTCACACTCAATACATCGGCATTCAATGCAGAGATTTGGCGCAATGCCTTTCTTAACTTTTCAAAAGGACAAATGGAAGCGGCAGAAGCCATTGGTATGAGACGTATCACTTATTTTCGCCGCATCATGTTCCCGCAAATGGTGATCATGAGCCTACCAGCGCTAGTCAATGAGATGTCGTTCTTAATCAAAGGCAGCCCAGCGATTGCGGTGATCGGCATCGTCGACCTAACTCGTGTCACCAATCGAATCTCTGCGGTTACCTATGAACCACTTGGGCCGATTCTATGTGCCGGTGCCATTTACATGTTGATTATTGGCGTGTTGGTGAAGTTGCAAGCGGTGGCTGAAAACCGAGCTACTTATCTGCAGTAGTAAGTGCATACATCTGTAAACAGCAGCAGTAGTCGCAGTTTAGCCGTTATGATTACTTGGTCAGAAACACGATTTATCTGCGTATTGAAGTGCTATCTCGTGGGTAAATATAAGGAGTAAATATGGAAGAATGGAATATTATCTGGCAACAAAAAGAGCTGTTTGCTTCTGGTTTTGTGACCACGTTTTATCTTTTTGTCTCGTCTTCAATCTTGAGTTTCGTCATAGGTATTGGTTTGTTGTACTGTCTCGAAAACTCGAGACTCGGTGTTAAGTACACCATCAACAGTTTGATCGGCATTATGCGTACCTTACCGTTTCTGATCTTAGCCTACCTGCTCTATTACGGTTTGCCTCAGGTTGGTATTCGATTGGACGCAGTGACAGCGGGAATCATAGCGCTCAGTCTCTATCATGGTACGTATTTTTGTGAGATTTTCCGAGGTGTTCGTAAAGGATTAGAGCCAGGTTACATCGAAGCGGCGCACGCTTATGGCTTCTCTAAATTCAAAACATTTACCCGAGTTATTACCCCAAATGTGTTGTTTAAGTCGGTTCCACTGATCACGAACCAACTCATCATCTGCTTAAAAGACACTGCGTTTCTTAGCATCATCACCGTCGCAGAAATTACCGCGGCCGCCAACAGCATTCAATCAACGTACTTCATCCCATTGAATGCGTTCATCATTGCTATCGCGCTCTACTGGGCCGTGAGTATTGCACTTGAAACCATCACCAAACGAATCCAAACCAAAGTTGAACTTAGAGGACTTAGCCATGCTTAAACAATCAGAGATTCTTGAAACGGAAGCACCGATTAACCCTTCTTTGGGCGTGAATTTGGAAGTGATTGAGTGCGAGCCACTATTGGAAGAACGAGAGACGATCATCAAGGTTGAAAACCTGTCGAAACAGTTTGATGGCATCGAAGTACTGCGAGACATCAACCTCAACATCAACAAAGGCGATGTGGTGAGTATTCTCGGCTCGTCAGGTTCGGGGAAATCGACGCTACTGCGTTGCATGAACTGGTTAGAGCAGCCAGAGCGCGGCACGATTTTTATGGGTGATGAGCGTATTGGTATCAACTCTGAAACGGGTAAGCCACTCAAATACAAAGAGTTGGCGAAACTTCGAGAGCGTCTTGGAATGGTTTTCCAAAGCTTCAACTTGTGGCCGCATTTAACCGTGTTGCAAAACGTTATGGAAGCGCTCGTTCACGTTAAGAAGATAGCGAAATCAGACGCCGAAGAGATGGCACGTAAGCAACTCGATAAGGTTGGGATGTCGCACAAACTAGAGAACTACCCAAGCATGTTATCGGGTGGGCAAAAGCAACGTGTCGCTATTGCCAGGGCTCTCGCGATGGAGCCGGATGTGTTGCTGTTTGATGAACCAACGTCAGCACTCGATCCTGAATTGGTCGAAGAGGTGTTGTTGGTGATGAAGAAACTGTCGCAAGAGGGCTACACCATGGTGGTTGTGACACATGAGATGGAATTCGCGCGTCAGGTGTCGGATCAAGTGGTATTCCTTGAGAAGGGCATCTTGATTGAGAAGTCCAACCCAGAGAAGTTCTTCACTAACCCAGACTCACCAAGGGTAAGGCAGTTCCTCAAGCTTGATTCGTGAACTAGATGATCCACATCACCTTAATGTTTGATCGCTAAATCCAAAACTCCGACCTAATCAGTCGGAGTTTTTGTATTTGTGTTGCTACCGCATTAAGAGGATGTGGTACTAGCCAATGCTATCAATGTGGATCACTACTGAGTCTGGTCGCCAGTATTCCAGTTCGCAATCCATCAACTCGCCATCTTGCTTGTAGTTCACACGGCAGATCTTCAGCACCGGTTGACCCTCAGCCAAATTCAGCGCCTTGGCGACATGAGCAGGGGCAGAAGTTGGAATTACATCAAAACGCGAGCGTTGGGTCTCGTAGCCGTATTTTTCTCGGTAGATGCCTGTCAGCGACATGGTGAGGTTTTCTGACAACACCTTCTCAAACAACGGCGCTTTTAAGACGTTTTCAACAAACAGCACCGCTCGGCCATCAATAAAGCGTAGTCGCTCAATCACGTGTATCGGCGTTATCTGTTCTATCTCTAATGCTTTGGCGTAATCGCCCGCGGCCATCTCTGTGCGGGTGCTCAGCAGCCTTGTTTCTGCAATACGATGTTGTTCGCGAATCATTTGATGAAAGTGAGAGCGAGACAGCGGGTTGTAGCGAATTCGTTCGGGTGACACATACCAGCCTCGACGCTCTTCTCTGTATATCAGACCTTCGGTTTCTA
Organism: Vibrio sp. 1F255; assembly: GCF_041439145.1. Taxonomy (NCBI): domain Bacteria; kingdom Pseudomonadati; phylum Pseudomonadota; class Gammaproteobacteria; order Vibrionales; family Vibrionaceae; genus Vibrio; species Vibrio sp. 1F255. The sequence continues at coordinate 106,801 of NZ_JBGONQ010000010.1, forward strand.
ATGACACCAATGCATCTTTGAGCGTGATTCGTGTGGTGGAAAACAGCTCGCTAAGGTTTCTTTCGGATGGCAGTTTTTGCCCTTCAATGAAGATACCTGATTGAAGCTGCTCTCGAATACTCGCCTTAATTCTTCCTAACTGTGTCCCTGATTGCCCGGTGCCCAATGTTCTCATTACTGATCTAGTCCATAAGTTCGTGTGCTTAATAAGGTAAACCATGGAGTTAACAGGAATGTGACAGTAAACAATGGCTTATTGTCATATGAGTGAAATATAACTGCCACGTAAATGCACTCGAACTGTCAAATAACTTACGGCAAACCGTCACATTCCGGCTATAGCATACAAAACGAACTTACTGACCTAGTCCAGAAGGATAGAGACAATGAAAACTTTGCTTAGCCGTTCAACTGTATCGCCAGCTAAATTAATCGGTTCACCTGCAAAATTAATCGGCGCAACGCTAATAACGGCAACACTTTCAATGCCAGCGATGGCGAAGGATGCTGATCTTGAGTCACTGATTGAAGCCGCTCAAAAAGAGGGTGCAGTTTACAGTGTGGGTATGCCAGACAGTTGGGCAAACTGGAAAGGCACATGGACTGACCTGAAAGCAAACTACGGTTTGAAGCATCAGGATACCGATATGAGCTCGGCGCAAGAGATCTCGAAATTTGAAGCAGAGAAAAGAAACGCAACCGCAGATATCGGTGATGTTGGTTTTGCTTTTGCACGTGTCGCTGTGAAAAAAGACGTAACGCAGCCATACAAACCAACCACTTGGAATGACATTCCAGACTGGGCAAAAGACAAAGATGGTCATTGGGCTCTGGCTTACACTGGCACCATCTCTTTCATTTCCAACAACAACCTTGTTGAAGATGCGCCGAAAACTTGGAGTGACCTACTAGAAGGCGACTACAAAGTAACAGTCGGTGACGTAGGTGTAGCCGCGCAAGCAAACAACGCGATTCTAGCGGCAGCATTTGCTAATGGCGGTGACGAGTCGAACCTAAAACCAGCGATTAAATTCTTTGGTGAATTAGCGAAGCAAGGCCGTCTGTCTTACACCGACCCAAGCATCGCGAATCTTGAAAAAGGCGAAGTGGAAGTGGCAATCATGTGGGACTTCAACGCACTGAACTACCGCGACAAGATCGACCGTGAGCGCTTTACCGTCAGCATTCCACAAGATGGCTCAGTGATTTCTGGTTACACCACCATCATTAATAAATACGCACAAAACCCGAACGCGGCGAAGTTGGCTCGTGAATACATCTTCAGCGACCAAGGCCAAATCAACCTAGCAGAAGGTTACGCACGTCCAATCCGTAGCAACATTACGCTACCTCAATCAGTTCAAGACAAGCTGATCTCAAACGAGCAATACAGCAATGTTCACCCAGTGACTGACTTCTCAGCATGGGAAAAATCAGCACGTCGCCTGCCACGTCAATGGCAAGAAAGCGTATTGATTCACCAGCAATAACCCCGCTTAACACACCACCTGTAACGGGTGGCTTATAGAAACAAGCAATAGAGATTAGACCATGAGCAATAAGGTTATCCTTGTTGTTCTAGATGGACTGAACTATCAGGTAGCCCGTGATTGCATGGGCTACCTGAACGGTCTTCTAGAACTAAGTGATATGCAGATAAAACAGGGCGATTCGCACAATGAACAGAGCGATTCGTACAATAAACAGAGCACTTCGCAGAGCACGCAAAAAAACAAGCTGCGCGCCACGCTTTACCCTGTGCAATGTGAGCTGCCATCTATGTCACGCCCGCTGTATGAGTGCATTTTAACTGGGGTTCGCCCTGTCGAAAGTGGCATCGTTAACAACCAAATCGTGCGTTTATCGAATCACGAGTCGATCTTTAGCTTGGCTAAATCGCAGGGCAAAGTGACGGCTGCAGCGGCATATCATTGGGTGAGCGAGTTATATAACCGAGCGCCATTTGATGCAGTACGTGACCGTTTCACCAACGATGAAACCATGAACATCCAACACGGTTGTTTCTACCACTGGGACCACTACCCAGATGAAGCCTTGTTCTTGGATGCTGAGCACCTGCGCGTCACTCATCAGCCTGATTTCTTATTGATTCACCCAATGAACATTGACGACATGGGACATAAGCACGGGCTGGATTCTCGCCAGTACCGTAATAGTGCTCGTGGCGCGGATATCTACCTATCGAACTACCTTGAGAAATGGGTAGATGATGGTTATCAAGTGATCATCACCAGTGACCATGGCATGAACAATGACCTGTCTCATGGTTGCATTCTGCCTGAAGAGCGTGAAGTGCCTTTCTTTGTGATTGGCGATAAGTTTACACACCAAGCTTGTGCAGTGAAACAGACCGACATCTGCGGCAGCGTGTGTCAGCTACTCAACTTAGATCACGATAAATCTTACACTCAGGAATTGTTGGCCCTATGAGCAGTTCTGTAATCACGCAGAGCGATGGCTCTGCGCTTAAACCCAAAACCAAATCTTTGTTTCAACGCTTCAAGCCCGCTTTGTGGCTTGCGCCTTTCGCATTGTTTTTCTATCTGTTCCAACTGGCACCTATGGTTTGGGTGCTGATCAACAGCTTCTTCTATGACGACGAACTCTCTATCGAAAACTACGCTGAAGTGTTCGATTCTGCCTTTATGATGCAGGCTTTTGGCAACAGTTTATGGTTGTCGATTTGGTCGAGCATTGTTGGCTTGGCGATTGCAACTCTGTTGGTCTCTTCATTGCGCCGTGTTGATTCTAAAATCCGCGATGCGGTGATCGCGTTTACCAATATGAGCAGCAACTTCTCTGGTGTGCCTCTGTCGTTCGCATTCATCATCATCTTGGGCACCAATGGTGCGATTACCTTATTGCTCAAGCAGTATGGATTGCTGGGTGATTTCGACCTTTACGGCAAGTGGGGCTTGCTGGCGATTTACATCTACTTCCAGATCCCATTGGCGGTGTTGTTGCTGTATCCAGCGTTTGATGCTCTGAGTGACGACTGGCAAGCCGCTTCGGCACTGCTTGGCGCGAAAACTTGGCAATACTGGACCAAAATCGCGCTGCCTGTGTTATCTCCGGCTTTGTTCGGCACCTTTATCATCTTGATTGCTAACGCGATTGGCGCCTACGCAAGTGTGTATGCGTTGACCTCGGGCAACTACAACGTGATTACGATTCGTATCGCGAGCTTGGTATCGGGCGACTTGTTCCTAGAACCAAACCTAGCTGCGGCAATTTCAGTGATTCTGATGGTGATGCTGGCCTTCATCACCGTGATTAACCAATGGCTGATCAGCAAAAGCTACGCAGGGAAGAGAAAGTAATGAACACCGTCAATACTCGTTTTCATAAAACGGTTGTCTATTCGATTGTCGGCATCATGATGATCCCGATCTTAGCGACCTTTATTTACTCGATCTCTTCTCGTTGGGGCGCAACGATCCTGCCGGATGGCTTCACGTTAGATTGGTACATCAACCTGCTGACCGATCCTCGCTTCTTGCAAGCCTTTGGTCGTTCACTGTTTATCTGCGTGGCGGCACTGTCATTGAGTGTGGTGTTGGTTCTGCCTGCGATTTTCGTGGTGTTTTACTATTTCCCTAAACTCGACAAGGTAATGAATATCCTGATCTTATTACCATTCGCTGTACCACCAGTAGTGTCATCGGTTGGTTTACTTCAATTGTATGCAGACAGTGAAATCTCACTGATAGGCACGCCGTGGATTTTGATTGGCACCTACTTCACCATCGCACTGCCATTCATGTATCGTGCGATTGCCAACAGCTTTGAAGCAATCAACTTGCATGACTTGATGGACGCGGCACATCTGCTTGGCGCAAGTACCACCAAGGCGTTCTTATTGATTATTCTGCCAAACCTTAAGAAAGGCTTAATGGCGTCACTGTTCTTGTCGTTCTCGTTCCTATTGGGCGAGTTCGTGTTCGCCAACATCTTGGTAGGAACACGCTACGAGACACTGCAAATCTACCTATACAATATGCGTCAAACCAGCGGCCACTTCACGTCAGCCCTAGTGATGACGTACTTCCTGTTTATTTTCTTACTGACTTGGTTGGCAAGTCGTTTCAGCCAGGGAACAAAATAATGAGTTATGTAAATGCGAAAAACCTCACCAAGAGCTTTGGTGACAATACAGTGTTTGAAGACATTCAATTTTCAATTGAGAAGGGTGAATTCATTACTCTGCTTGGCCCAAGTGGCTGTGGTAAATCGACTCTGCTGCGCAGCTTGGCTGGCTTAAACCCTGTCGATGGTGGCGAGATCTGGGTCAACGGCGAAGAGATCACCCACCAAGTGCCGCAACAACGTGGCATCGGCATGGTGTTTCAATCTTATGCGCTGTTCCCGAACATGACGGTTGAAGGCAATATTGCGTTTGGCCTCAAGATGAAAAAGCTTGCTGCTGACGAGATTAAACGTGAAGTGGCGAAAGTGATTGGACTGGTGGACTTAACGGGTAAAGAGAAATTCTACCCGCATCAGCTTTCGGGAGGTCAGCGTCAGCGTGTTGCCTTGGCAAGAGCCTTGGTGGTCAAGCCGCGTATTCTATTGCTCGATGAGCCACTTTCGGCGTTGGATGCGAAGATCCGTAAACACCTTCGCCAACAGATTCGAGATATTCAAAAAGAGATGAACCTGACCACGATCTTCGTGACCCACGATCAAGAAGAAGCGATGATCATGTCTGACCGTATCTTCTTGATGAATAAAGGCGAGATCGTACAAGCGGGTACACCCGAAGAGATCTACACTCAACCTGCCAATGAATTCGTGGCGGGGTTCATGGGGCACTATAATTTGGTGCAAGCAAACCAAGCTAAGCAACTTTTCAACATTGAAACGGAATGGAAAGTGGCGATTCGACCGGAATCTATCTACGTGAAAGAGCAAGGTCGACAATATGGCGAGCATATCTCTGCGCCGAAAACGGGCACCATTCGTAACCACCAGCTCTTGGGCAACGTGATTCGCTACCAGGTAGATGTCGATGAATGTGAATTAACGGTCGACTTATTAAACCGTTCCTCTGAACGACTGTTGGCAAACGGCAGCCAACTTGAACTCCTGTTTAACCTTAACGAAATTCAACCTGTGAGAGCCTAAGATGTTCAAACCTTTGTATGTATTTGATATGGATGAAACGCTGATCAATGCTGATGCAGCAATGCTTTGGAATGAGTTCTTGGTTGAAAAGGGCATTGCCACTGCGCCCAACTTTATTGATGAAGATAAACGCTTAATGGGCCTGTATTCGGAAGGCAAACTGAACATGGAAGATTACCTCACGTTTTCCATGCAGCCATTAGCCGATATGCCAACAGAGCAAGTCACCGCCTTGGTGGAAGAGTGTGTTGAACAGCATATTTTGCCTAAACAGTTCAAGCAGTCGAAACCTTTGATTGAGCAGTTAGAGCGTGACGATATCGACATGTTGATCATCTCAGCCAGCGTCACTTTCTTAGTAGAAGCGGTCGGCCGTAAGATTGGTATCGAGAATGCACTCGGTATTGATTTGATTGAAAACCAAGGCCGTTTTACTTCTCAAATATCAGGCGTACCAAGCTATCGTGAAGGCAAAGTGACGCGTTTAAAAGAGTGGTTAGACAATCAAGAAACCAATTACTCAGATATCCACTTTTATACGGATTCAATCAACGACTTACCTTTGTGTGAACATGCCGATTTTGCCTATCTGGTGAACCCATGTCCGCGTTTAAAAGCGTTAGCCGATCAACTGAACTGGTCGATTCTCAACTGGGATTAACGCTGATCCCATCTTTGAATTATGTTCGCTTTAGAACGAAAAAAGCCGCTGATGAAAGCGGCTTTATGATTCGTATTATTCTATTTCTAGTTTGTAACCTATCCCGTAAATGGATTTGATGTAGTCACATTTTTCATTTATCGAGACCATTTTTTTGCGTAAGTTTTTAATATGGCTATCGATAGTGCGATCACTGACCACTCTTCTATCGTCGTAGATTTTATCAATCAATTGATCGCGACTATAAATGCGGCCAACATTTTGATAAAGAAGGTGCAAAAGCCGAAACTCAGCTGGCGTTAAACTTAGCTTAATACCACATAGGACGGCGGTCATACTCAATTCATCAATATCAATGGCGTTCGTTGCTGACGTGGCTTGGGGCTTGTTGGAACGGCGCAAAATATTTTTCACCCTCACGACTACTTCTCTCGGGCTGTACGGCTTACATATATAATCATCTGCACCCAATTCAAGCCCAACGAGTCGATCGATCTCTTCGACCTTGGCTGTCGCCATAACCACTGGGATGTCACTGAACGTTCTCAGCTCTCGATAAATATCCAACCCGTCTCTATTGGGTAGCATGAGGTCGAGAATAATGAGTTTAGGCGATGCTTGCTTTACCCAGTCAATGACAAGGTTACCATCGATAATATGATGACTTTCAAGGCCAGAGTGCTCTAAGTACTCACACAGTACACTTGCTAATGCAGGCTCATCTTCGACGACTAAGATCACGATTTTATTTCCTTTGGTAACGCTATGATGATTCGTAGTCCACCCAATTCTGAGTGGTCGGCAGTAATGTGTCCTTGGTGCGCTTCAACGATATTTTTACAGATAGATAAGCCAAGCCCAGAACCGCCACTTGAGCGACTGCGCGATTTATCAACGCGGTAAAGCCTCTCAAACAAACGCGGAAGTGATGCATCAGGTACACCTGGATCACTGTCTTCAACGTTGATAATAATACTATCACTAATGTCGGTAACATCTATCGATACATGCCCATTATCGCTAGTGTATCGTGCGCTATTTTCCAACAGATTCACAAACAGTTGTGTCAGTAATCTCTCATCACACGAGGTAAACAGTGGCGCCGAATGGTCATAGTGCTTTGTTAATGTGATGTTTTTTTGTTCTAAACGGATCGAGTTTTGAACGATCACAGAATCAATCAGTTTATGTATATCAACGTTGTTTTTAACATTGAGGTTAAATCCGATGTCATACAGGGAGAGTTGGTGAAGATCCTCAACGAGTTGACCCAACGTGATGATTTGTTGATGTAACGAGTCGATGTATTTTGGTTCAGGTGATCGAATACCGTCTTGTAGCGCCTCTAGTTCACTTCTAAGCACGGTGATAGGCGTTCTAAGTTCATGTGAAATATCTGATAACCACTGTTCTCTAAGTGTTTTCTGTTTTCTTAGTGTCTCGACAACACCGTTGAATATTCCGATGAGATCGGACAATTCATCATTGCCGCTTTTTTTAATGTAGAAATCGAGATCGCCATTTTCGATAGATTTGGCACCTTTCGACAAAGCACGCAATGGTTTCAAAAATCGCCTAACAAGAAACAAAGAGATAAGGAATGAAAGTAACACGGTAATCGATGCGATAGTGCTTACATGCGTCGTTTGTTGTTTGAAAAAGCTTTCTGCTAAAGGCCCTGATATTTTATCCATCTGGACGATAGAGATATACCCAATAACTTGATCATCCAGTGTTATTTCGACTAGCGCTTGATGCTGACCATCTTCAAGGTGATGTAGGTTTTCAGGCGGTCCAATTATGGCTCGCCCGTCTTGATCTAAAATGTTGAGTCGTTGCCAAATAGGTTGAAGGCCTGGCGCTTCCGGCTCTCTTAATGGTGGTGGCGATGGGTGTCTGTCACGAGGATGTGGTCGTGAGGGGCCGCCAATGCTACTGGCGATTAAATGTGGTTCACGCTCTAGCCGCCTCCACTGTTCGGAAGGTGAGTAATATTGCTTTAAGTTATTGGCGAGTTCTTGAGCTAGGGCAATCTCATTATTATTTGTGAAATCTTGGAGCCCTCTTTGAAAACTGGAGTTAATAAAATAGGTCAGTACAAAGAGCATGGTCACGCACACCATTAGTATTGAAACAAACAGTTTGGTGAAAATTGATATGCGCACGTTCTCTCCAGAAATTAAAGTGAATTAAGACGATAGAGTGAGTTAAGACAATAAAATGAGATAAACCAATATTAGCCCTCGATCGTGTGGGAAATATGGACATTGATTTCTTTATTCATCTTAGGCCATGTATAAGCACTCTTTTGTTAGAAATGAATAGCGAGCTGACAGGGTGCTATACCCCATCAGCTCGCATTGAATTATCACTATTTTAGGATAACCCTCTAACCATTATTGACGTCTTGGTGGTGGTGGCGGAACTTCCTCTTCCGATAGACCACCGCTTCCATCTGCGTCTAGTTTATCAAAGTCATCGGCGAGTGGACCTCTGAGCTCTTCTAATTGTAACTCGCCATCACCGTTTGCATCCATTTCTTCAAAACTTGGCATTTCTCTTGGACCTTCACGGCTTTCAGCACACGCTTGAAGCGCGAATGTCGATGTCAGTAAAAGTAATGCTGTCGTGATTTTTTTCATAATTTAATTCCTATTCGTAACCAAATATAAGTGTATTTCTTTGACGCAAATAGGTTAGCGATCAAATTAGCAGAGAAAATGGATAAATCTAGGAGATGAAAGTTAGCGTTTAACTTTAATAGGGCATCAGTTCATCAGTTCATCAGCCCATCAAGTCAGGTTGTTTAAACCTCCATTGTTTCTACATAGTTTCCACATTTTCTATTTTTATCCTAGTCCATTATTGAACTCATGAATTTAATGCCTTTAGCAATAAAGGCAGAAAGCTATCGTTGGTATTGAAATGGATTATTTTTTAGGAGCCTTAGAATGAAGGCAATGGTAAAAAAATCAGTCGTTGTCTCTTCTACGTTGTTGGTTGCTTCTTATAGTAACGCTGCTCTTTATAGGGTGGTTTTGGAGGAATCACCAGTAGAAACGGAATCGGTGTATGGGGTTGCAGTTGAACCAGAGCTTGGTACAACGGATTGCTTTAGTACCAGTTGTGGTGACACCGATTACGCATTCGCAGGGGAAGCTCAAAATGCAGAACCAGGTTTTTCCTTTAAAGAGGAGGTCCCTTTTGGTATCGATAACACGTTCTACTATTTGGATTATGACGATATCTATAGCTACTGCACAAGTGAACTTGGCTACGCGACTTGTGAAGCTTGGAGTTCTTTGTTGTGGTATGGCGATGAGGATGCAGGCATTGGAGGCTTGAGAAATGAGCGTGATGCATATTACGAGCTGAGCTATCAGACGAATTCCACGGCTTTCTATGACTCTTATTCGTTAAGTGATATCCCTGATGTTGGCAGTAATCCACCTGATGTGAGCAGTTATAGTTATTCCTTTGTTGATGGAACAGAGGAGAAGGTGATCACTAAAGTTGACGAGAATGGTTTTGTTCTTGGTAACACCAGCAGTGGTTATTACAGCTATAACAACCAATATATTCAGTTGTATAGGCAGCGTGGTTACTACGATACAGGCACTGAATTTACGGTTCTCCAACCTGAAGCCGATACCAGCATTACGATCAGCGATGCTGACGGCGAAGCGAATATAATCTCCCAAATGGGAAGAACGATGGCTTTTGATTCTTTCAGTTATGGAGGGGAAAGCTATGTGGTCGGAAGCGCGTCCGTTGCGACTTTTTATTACAGTGATGAGTATAAAGATTATGACTCTCCGTACACATCCGACAGTGATGCAGAGGATCTAGATAATTGTATCGATGAAGATATTGAGCCTGCTTTATATCCAGAGTGTCAGAACTTTGCTTTTGCTAATCGAGCTTTTGTCTGGAATATAACCGATGCGAATGGCCCCAATGATGATGGAAACCGTTTCTCAGTATCTGATTGGGAAACCAGTTCGACCTATTACTCTTACAACGATGATGAAGCTTCAGCACAGGCGAGTGTGAGGGCTGCAACGATTTCATCTAGAGGGACATATAGCTCTTATCCTGTTTTAGTCGGTTACAATACGGAGCTAGATGATTCAGATAACTTTCTTATGCAGGCTGCTGTGTTTAGGCCAAGCAGTACGTCAAATTTCAGCGTTTCGGAAAATGCTTGGACGACTACATTTATCGCTAATGCGACGGTAGAAGTGAGTGATTCATACATTCACAGTAATTCTGTCGCAACAGACATTAATGAAAACATGATGGTTATTGGTTATGCAAAACGAGATGGTGATTATCCGTCGGATCGTGTGTCTGACAATCGTATGTTTGTCGCTGATGCGAATGACACAACGCCAACAGCTACATTCTTCGCAAGTTTAGGTGAAGACATTTTCTTTGATAGTGCAGAAGGAAAAGCAAGTGAGATCAATAATTACAATGAAATTGTTGGCTATGTTGACGCAGAAACTCACTCTGAAGTAGACGGCCATGAAAGGAGGCATCGCGGCTTCATTTTCCCTTACAACGACATTGGTACCGATGCTGATAGACGTGCAAGATATAATGATCAAGCTTGGTGGTTAGACGACCTAACTAACGGTGGTGACTACAGTGATGCCAACAACCACTTTAGAATATTGGACGCAACCGACATTAATGACGCGGGTGTTATCTCAGGGACGGCAATACAATGTTTTGCGAGTGAAAGTAGCTCCTCTTCTATGGCTTATGATTCAACCGCACACTTTGCTTATTGTAATGATGGAGTAGGTGACGAGAGGGTGGTGGCTGTAAAACTTATCCCGATATCTGGAGCAACAAGTGAAGACATTGCTGAAAGAAGTGATGATAGCGCTGAAGATGTTGAACGTAGTGGTGCCGGTACCGGGCTATTGGTGCTTATCAGTTTAATGTCCGTGCTTTCAGTTCGCTTGAAAAAGTCTCGTTCTGTGATTGCCTAAATTGATGACGTGCTCACGAGAGAAACAACCTCTATTTGACCGTCAACCATTAAAGTAATGGGTTAGGTTTGATACTTCGTCCCATAAGAATACCGCTGGGATATGAAGCTTTTTAAAAGAGCATCACCTGTTTTGTGATGCTCTTTTTACGTTCAACATACACTTATCTCTTTCTGCTTTAGCCAAAAAAATCACATGTAACAATTCAATAACATCTCTTGCTCTGCTGTAAATCAAACCACCCTCTTTCAATCCCTTGATAGCACTCACTTTGTTGTTGCGATGTTTTGTGTGTAACAAATATTTTACAATTTGACGGGTTTTTAGCGTTATTGCCCATTTCCTTCGATGCATTCCAATCTTTCCGCTTGTGGGCCAAATTTAATTAAGGACAAAAAACACGTAATACAAAACCAATAGGTACAAGGAGAAAGTTCATGGTGGATACATACAACCCGCTTGGCACGGATGGATTCGAGTTTGTTGAATACACGGCCGTTGACCACAAGGGAATTGAGCAACTTAAAGCACTGTTTGTGTCACTTGGTTTTGCTGAGGTCGCCAAGCATCGCTCAAAAGAGGCTTGGCTGTATCGACAAGGTGACATCAACTTCATCGTTAATGAACAGCCACACAGTCAAGCGGAAGCGTTCGCTAAAGTGCATGGGCCATCGGTCTGTGGCATGGCTTTTCGTGTCAACGAAGCGACAGCTGCAATGGAACAAGCGTTTAAGGGCGGCGGTGAAGAGTACAAAACAGAAATAGGGCCGATGGAGCTGAGTATTCCTGCCATTTACGGCATCGGTGAAAGCCTGCTCTATTTTGTGGATCGTTATGGCAAGCAGAGCATCTATGACGTCGATTTCCGATTCTATGACGATGCGGAACAGCGCATGGCCGAAGCCAATGTTGGCTTGTATGAAATCGACCATCTCACGCACAACGTGAAACAAGGCAATATGGATGTTTGGTCTGGGTTTTATGAGCGCATCGGTAACTTCCGCGAGATTCGCTACTTCGACATTGAAGGCAAGCTGACAGGCCTTGTGAGCAGAGCCATGACCTCGCCATGTGGCAAAATCCGCATCCCTATCAATGAGTCTTCAGACGACAAATCACAAATCGAAGAGTTCATCCGCGAATACAACGGCGAAGGCATCCAACACATCGCGCTCGCAACGGATGACATCTACAAAACCGTGAAAACCCTGCGTGATCGCGGCATGGACTTTATGCCAACCCCAGATACCTATTACGAGAAAGTCGACGAGCGTGTGAAGGGCCACGGTGAAGACACCGATCTGCTGCGCGATTTACGGGTTCTGATTGATGGCGCGCCGACCAAAGACGGCATCTTGCTGCAAATTTTCACACAGACGGTAATTGGGCCTGTGTTCTTTGAAATCATTCAGCGTAAAGGCAACGAAGGCTTTGGTGAAGGTAACTTCAAGGCGCTGTTTGAATCGATTGAAGAGGACCAGATTCGTCGAGGAGTATTAGACGATGCATAAATGGATCTCGTTTCCTCATCGGGAGGGGGTGTGCTCTAAACAAGCGCACGCCGACTTCCCCGAAGAGGCAATTTATGAGCGAGAAGCGGGCCGAAGTGGATTCTTTGGCTCTGCCGCTCACTTTCATCACCAGCATGCCCCAACAGGTTGGTCGGAGTGGGAGGGTGATCTGCGCCCTCGCGCTTTTGATTTTACGCTGGTGGAAAAAGCCAGCCAGATAACCCCTTGGGCGGTGCCACATCTTTTGCACAATGCGGACTGCAAAATCCGCGTGTGGCGCATGGATGAGAAGATGGATTTCTTAGTGCGTAACTCCGACGGTGATGAGCTGCTGTTCATTCACCAAGGCAGCGCCGATCTCTATTGTGACTATGGTCATCTAGCGGTGAGTGAAGGGGATTACGTGATGATCCCGCGCTCGACCAACTGGCGTTTAGAGCCAAGCGAGCCGATGTTCATCTTGATGATTGAGAACACCGACGCGGCTTATTCCTTGCCTGAGAAGGGCATGGTCGGCAATCACGCGGTGTTTGATCCAGCGGTTCTTGAAATCCCGTCGATCAACGATCAATTCCGCGCTCAGTACTCCGAAGATCAAACCCAAGTTCAGGTGAAACGCCACGACAAAGTCAGTGTGATCACTTATCCGTTCAATCCTTTAGACGCGATTGGTTGGCATGGGGATTTGGCTGTGGTGAAAGTGAATTGGCGCGATATCAGACCGCTGATGTCACATCGTTACCACTTGCCACCGTCTGCGCATACGACCTTTGTTGGCGCAGGCTTTGTAGTGTGTACCTTTGTGCCACGCCCGATTGAGAGCGATCCAGGTGCGTTGAAAGTGCCGTTCTATCACAACAATGACGACTACGATGAAGTGCTGTTCTATCACGCTGGTGACTTCTTCAGCCGCGATAACATTGAAGCGGGCATGGTGACCTTCCACCCTGCAGGCTTCACGCATGGGCCTCACCCAAAAGCCTTTAAGGCAGGGCAAGCGTATAAGAAAAAGTTCACTGATGAAGTCGCGGTGATGATCGATACTCGCCACGCGCTGCAGTTCTCTGATGAACTCGATAGCGTTGAGAACAAAGAATATGTCTACAGTTGGCAAGACACTGGTTTGCAAGAGACAGGTTCTCAAACCATGGCTGACGATAAGAAGTAAGGGACAAGGATGAAATTAGCAACCAAGAAAAATGGCACTCGCGACGGTCTATTGATGGTCGTGAGTAAAGATCTCAAACAGTGTGTGGCTGCCACCGAAATTTTCCATGCGATGCATCTAGCGCCAACCATGCAGGTAGCATTGGATAACTGGGACAGCGTGGCTTCTCAGTTACAAGAGTTATACACCTCGTTAAACAACGGGCATGTGACTGGCAGTGAAGTGTTTGCATCTCAGTATTGTGAATCACCTCTGCCACGCGCATATCAATGGGCGGATGGCAGTGCTTATGTAAACCATGTTGAACTGGTGCGTAAGGCGCGTGGTGCTGAAATGCCAGAAAGCTTCTGGGTTGATCCATTAATGTATCAAGGCGGCTCAGATGCGTTTATCGGCCCTTGTGACAATATCGAATTTGCCAGCGACGAGTGGGGCATCGATTTCGAAGGTGAGGTTGCGATTGTGACCGGTGATGTACCGATGGGCGCTAGCGCTAAACAAGCGCACGACTCGATTCGCTTGCTGATGTTGGTGAACGATGTGTCGCTGCGCGGTTTGATTCCGGCGGAGCTTGCTAAGGGTTTTGGCTTCTTCCAGTCTAAACCGTCTTCTGCGTTCTCTCCGGTTGCGGTAACACCTGATGAGCTTGGCGAGCAATGGAAAGGCAGTAAGGTACATTTACCGTTGATATCGACCTACAACGACCAGCCTTTTGGTTGTCCGAATGCCGGTGTAGATATGACCTTCAATTTTGCAGAGTTGGTTGTGCATGCAGCTAAAACTCGACCATTATCGGCAGGCGCGATCATAGGTTCAGGCACGGTATCGAATAAGCAAGGCACTGACCACGGCACCTCAATTGCCGAGGGCGGCGTGGGCTATTCATGCATTGCCGAGGTGCGCATCATTGAGACGATTCGCGATGGCAAACCTTCGACTCAATTCATGTCGTTTGGCGACTCGATTCGCCTAGAGATGTTTGATGAGGCTGGTGACTCGATCTTTGGCGCGATTGACCAGAAAGTGAGTCAATATCGACCACGCTAGGGATAGCGACAAGAGTAAAGCGACAGAGAGGAACGTTATGAACGAGGGCTCTTTATGAACAAGAAGATCACACTCTATGGTTACTGGCGCTCTTCGGCTGCCTATCGGGTGCGTATTGGATTAAACCTAAAGCAACTCAACTATGAGTCTAAATCGGTCCATTTGGTGCGTAATGGCGGCGAGCAGCATGATCCACAATATCGCGAACTCAATGCCAGTGAATTAGTGCCGGTGCTGGTGGATGGTGAAGTTCAACTCAATCAGTCGCTGACGATCTTGCAATACTTGGACGAAAACTATTTGTGTGAGAGCAGCCCAGACTCCTTGTTGATTCCAGAGCAAACACCATTGCGCTATCAAGCGTTGGCAATGGCTCAGGATATTGCGATAGAAATTCACCCTCTGAATAACCTGCGTGTGTTGCAGTATTTGGAGCGAGAGTTGTCGTGCGAGCAAGAGGCGAGAATGGACTGGCTTCATCATTGGATGAACCAAGGTTTCCGTGCTCTAGAAGAGAAACTGGCAAAGCACAGAAAAGCACACGGTGATTCGGTGTATAGCCTCACCGATTCACCATGCATTGTCGATATTTGCTTGGTGCCACAGGTGTATAACGCGCTGCGTTTTGGCGTTGATATGTCGCCTTATCCGCTGATTAACTCTATTGTCGAAGCGTGCAATCAGTTACCCGCTTTTATTGATGCGATGCCAGAGAATCAGGCGGATGCGAATGATTCCATGTAGATTCACTGATGTAAACGCAAATACTTTTCCCTTACGCTGCCAAAACCGCTTCTTGAAAGAAGCGGTTTCCAACATTAAATATATTAAATACAGTTAGTGTGTGAATATTTATCTCGTTTAGAACTAATATGGATTTAATAAAAAGCCTTGTTATTAATTAAAAGGCTTTACCCCAAGGTTTTATATTAGTGGTGATTATCATTCGATAATATTAATAATAAAAAATACCTTCACCTTTAGTAATCAGAGTACCAGCTTCATTGGTAATTATTTTATCTAAATCAAATAATGAACCAATCGCCGCATTACCCAATCCAGCTTCAACGAACTTACAAACGGCATCAATTTTTGGCCCCATAGAACCAGCAGGGAATGAAAATTCTGCTAAACCAGCAGGCGTTGCTTGCTTCATTTCTGCTTGGTCTTCTTTACCATAGTTACGGAAAATCGAACCATCGGTTAAGATAATAAATAAGTCGGCATGGATTTTTTCAGCCAGTAATTCAGCCGTAAGGTCTTTGTCAATTACGCACTCTACGCCAGTACTCTTACCATGCTCAATACTCACGGGAACACCACCGCCGCCACAAGCGATAACAAGGTTTTCTGTATCTAGAAGAGTTTCAATTTGCTGAATTTCAACAATGCTTTTTGGCATAGGAGAAGGCACAACGCGACGGTAATACTCGCCATCAGCTTTAAACTGCATTGTGCTTTGAGCCATTAACTCTTTAGCTCGTTGCTCTGTATATACAGGGCCAACAAATTTAGTTGGGTTAGCAAACGCAGGGTCTTTTTTGCATACTTCAGTTTGCGTGACTAGCGTCGCTACGTCTAATTCAGGGTCAATGTTTCTTAGTTCTTGCTGTAACATATAGCCCACCATGCCACAGGTTTGAGAGCCGAGTACATCCATTGGATACGGGGTCGTCTCAGGCGAATATTCG
The DNA here is from genome assembly GCF_041439145.1 of Vibrio sp. 1F255. NCBI lineage: Bacteria > Pseudomonadati > Pseudomonadota > Gammaproteobacteria > Vibrionales > Vibrionaceae > Vibrio > Vibrio sp. 1F255. The sequence continues at coordinate 123,024 of NZ_JBGONQ010000010.1, forward strand.
TTATAAGCCGCGTTTTGTTCCATCAACAAACCTACTTGTGGGCCATTACCATGAACGATAACAATCTCATGCTCGCGTGCGATCGCGGCAATACTCGCCGCTGATTTGATTATATTTTCGCGTTGGTTTTCAGCCGTTAATGCTTGGCCTCTTGCTAAAAGAGCGTTACCGCCTAAAGCTAATACTATGCGCATGATCAGGGCGCGAGCACACTTTGTTCAATTTATAACCCAAAGAAGACTCGTGCCCGAT
>NZ_JBGONQ010000011.1:0-117099 GCF_041439145.1 Vibrio sp. 1F255
TTGTTTGGCGACGATTATCTGATCATAAATTAAGCCTTTTTTCTATCTAAATAAAAAAGTTAGCTCTTAAGATCCTGTCTATGATGTCATACTTAATTAGATTCCTTAATTTTGACTAAGTGCGTTATGAACCCTTTAAAAGTCCTTTTGCTTGTTGCAACCAGCATTTTCTTGCTTGGTTGTGCAGGCGGCCCAATTAGAACCGCTACTAAATTTACCAGCTACGAAGATTTTCAGGCTGGGCCTGACGGAGGCGTCGACTTGGTTTGGGCAAGGGTTGGGCTACGTGACGCGCAGCGTTTGAAATCCAAGTTAGATGACTACGATTCTGTAGTGATCGACCAAATTTTTGTTTTAGCAGAAGAAGGTTCGTTGGATCAGGAAGAGATTCAGGAACTCACTGAGCACATGGTTGCGCGCTTGGAAGATAAAATATCGCCTCATAAAACGATTGTCGATGAACCGACAGGAAAAACGCTCCGCTTGAGTATCGCTCTGAGTAACGTTGAAACGCCCAATCCGCTCTTAGCTGTAACGAGCAGCGTTCTGCCGTTTGGTCTTGCGATGTCAACCATATCTAAGGTCACGACTGGTGAGCACACCAATGTTGGGAGTGCGAGTGTAGAGTTATTGGTCAGTGATGCTCAAGAGGGCACACCACTGTTTGCAGCCATCGACCGTGAAGCGGGTAACAAAGATTTTTCAACCATGATTGATTCGCTGGATGATGCCAAAGACGCGATCAACTATTGGGTTGAACGTTTAGGTGATACTCTACACAACATAGATGACGCATAGTAAAGACCGAATAATGCTAGAGAAAGAGAACCTGATTAAGTTGGCTCGAATGCAGATGCCATTTGGAAAGTACGCGGGTCGTACACTGATTGACTTACCTGAAGAATATTTGCTGTGGTTTGATAAAAAGGGATTCCCGTCTGGCGAACTCGGCGATTTATTGAAACTGTGCCTTGCTCTGAAAATTGAAGGGCTTGATAGTGTCGTCAAGCCATTGAAAAGAATGTAATTAAATAAAAGCTCACGCTGATCACGTGAGCTTTTTTGTTTTTGAGTTCGACACAATTTTACATGCATGATGTAGCTTGAAGAATGGCTCTTCTTACCTTGCTATAAAATACGCAATCGATAGCGTGTAAATAATGGTATACAGGGTGTTTTAAATATAAAACACAAAAAAAATTGCGTTTATTTTTAATTAGTGATTGAAACTAGAGTTTTTACTAGTTAAGTTACAGGGAACAAGAAGATTAGTGCTGATAGAAAGTGACGTGAGACAACGTACATTCAGCTCAAGGATAGAAAAAAGGAAGAAGTAAGCAATGTTCCAGACTGATGATGTAAGAATTAACAAAGTAAAAGAGTTATTACCCCCTGTTGCTGTTTTAGAAAAGTTTCCAGCGACAGAAGTTGCTTCTTCTACAACCTTTGAAAGCCGCAAAGCGATCCACAATATTTTAGAAGAGAGCGATGATCGCTTGCTTGTTATTGTCGGCCCATGTTCTATTCATGACACAGAAGCTGCTCTTGAGTACGGTAAACGTTTGAAAGTGTTGCGCGACGAACTTGGTGATAACCTTGAAATCGTAATGCGTGTTTACTTTGAAAAACCACGTACAACTGTTGGTTGGAAAGGTCTAATAAATGACCCGTACATGAACGATACGTTCAAGCTAAATGATGGCCTTCGTCTAGGACGTAAGCTACTGCTAGACCTAACTGACATGGGCATGCCAACGGCAAGCGAATTCCTAGACATGATCACGCCTCAATACGTTGCTGACCTAATCAGCTGGGGTGCAATCGGCGCACGTACTACAGAATCTCAAGTTCACCGCGAACTGGCTTCTGGCCTATCTTGCCCAGTTGGATTTAAGAATGGTACTGATGGCAACATCAAGATTGCAACAGATGCTATTCGCTCTGCTAGCGCTTCTCACCACTTCTTATCAGTAACTAAGTACGGTCACTCAGCTATCGTTGAAACAGCAGGTAACCCTGATTGTCATATCATCCTACGTGGTGGCAAAGAGCCAAATTACAGCGCAGAACACGTTGGTAAGATTAAAGAAGAGCTAGCAGCTTCTGGTCTTCCACAAAAAGTGATGATCGATTTCAGCCACGCAAACAGCTCTAAGCAGTTTAAGCGTCAAATGAACGTATCTGATGACGTAAGCGCACAAATTTCTGGTGGCGACAAAGCTATCTTTGGTGTGATGATTGAATCTCATCTTGTTGAAGGTCGCCAAGACCTGGTTGAGGGCAAAGCTGCAACGTACGGCCAATCTGTTACTGATGCGTGTATTGGTTGGGAAGACACTGAAACAGTACTTCGCCAGCTGGCAGACGCTGTTGAAGCTCGTCGTAACAAATAGACTAATTACAGTCAGCGATTAAGCTACTGAAAATTCAAAGCCCTTAGTTAGCAACAGCTAATAAGGGCTTTTTTGTGGATCTTAGTTGAAAACTGGAAGTGTCTGTATTCTTAAATGAGAAAAGACAGTAACTCGTCGACTTTAAGTGACAGTAAAGTTTTATCTTGTTTGGTTTCAACGTTAAGGCGTATTAATGGCTCGGTATTGGACTTTCTTAAGTTGAAGCGCCATGAGCCCATATTCATGCTGATTCCGTCTGTGTGATCGATCTCAACGGCATGATCTTGGTAGTGCGATAACACGCAAGCCATGACCTGCTCTGGGTCTGAGACTCTTCGATTGATCTCCCCGGAAGAGGGGAATCTATCTATACTAGTACTCGTTAATTGGTGAAGAGATTGTTGAGTTTTCGAAATCAGCTCGATAACCAATAGCCAAGGAATCATGCCTGAATCGCAATATCCAAAATCACGAAAATAATGGTGTGCGCTCATTTCGCCCCCATAGACGGCATTCGTTTCACGCATCTTCTCTTTGATCAGTGCGTGTCCTGCTTTAATTCCAATCGCTTTTCCACCATGCGTTTTTGCGATTTCAATTGTGTTCCAGGTCATGCGCATATCGTGCAATACAGTCGTGTTAGGCTGTTTGACCAAGAATGCTTCAGCAAGCAACCCTACAATGTAATAACCCTCGATGTAATTGCCTTGCTCATCAAAGAAAAAGCATCGGTCGAAGTCTCCATCCCAAGCAATTCCAAGGTTGGCAGAATGCTCTAAAACGGCATCTCGAGTGGCTGCTTGGTTCTCTCTAATCAAAGGGTTTGGAATACCATTTGGGAAGTTTCCATCAGGGTTATGATGAACTTTGATGAAGGTGATAGGGACACCGAGTTCGTTAAATTTATTATCTAAAGCATCAATGATATGTCCTGCAACACCGTTCCCAGCATTAACCACAATCTTCATCGGTGACAGCTTTGATGGGGTTATGTACGAGAGTAGGTGCTCGACGTACGGAGCAAGAATACTGTTCGATCTACTAGAGTTACTTGGTTGTGCATGAACGAACGGTAAATTGCAGTTCAGCTCTTGATTAAGTTCTTCAATGCGTCGTTTGATTTCATCTAAACCACTGTTTTTACTGATAGGGCTAGCGTCTACACCGACCATTTTCATGCCGTTGTAATTGATTGGGTTGTGGCTGGCTGTGATTTGTATTCCGCCAATCGCTTTTAGGTAACGAGTCGCAAAGTAGACCTCTTCAGTGCCAGTCATACCTAGATCAATGACGGTAATCCCTGACTCGATTAAGCCTTTGGTCATGGCTTCTTGTAATGACAGGGAGGTTTTGCGGTTATCACGACCAATCACTACCTGCGCCAAACCATCGAGTGAGGTTTCAGGCTTAGCGGATAGGACGTATTCGCCAAATGCCTTACCGAGCAGGTAGGCGAGTGGCTCATTGATTTGTTTACCAATGACGCCGCGGATATCGTTGTTCTTAAAGCAGTTTAGGTCTAATGTTGGTTTCATCGATTTGTCGCTGCTTTATTTCGTTTGGTTGTGCTTTGATGAGTGGACTTGTTGCTTGCGCACGTCTCGCCCATAACTGTCTTGATATCGAATGATGTCGCCTTCACTTAAATGACTGCCTGTTTGTACTTCAATCATCTCGAGTGGGAGATCCCCTGGGTTCTCTAGGCTGTGAATATGACCTAAAGGGATGTAAGTGGATTGATCTTCTTCAACCAGATAGGTTTTCTCATTATTGGTCACTTTCGCAGTACCCGCCACGACTACCCAATGTTCCGCTCTATGGTGGTGCATTTGTAACGACAACTTGTGACCGGGTTTAACGGTGATACGTTTAACTTTGTCGCGCTTGCCTAGGTCGATAACATCGTATTTACCCCAAGGTCTAAACACCTCACGATGATGCACATGTTCTGTGCGACCCGCTTGATTTAGTTGACTGACAATCGATTTAACACCCTGAACCTTGTCTTTATTTGCAACCAATATAGCGTCTTTGGTTTCGGCAATAATCAGGTTGTCGACACCTACCGTCGCAACCAGCTTATTTTCAGCATGGATGTAGTTGTGTTGAGAGTCGACGGTTAACACATCACCTTCAATGACGTTATTGTGCTGATCTTTTTCGCTTACATCCCAGATCGCGGACCATGAGCCAATATCGTTCCAGCCGACATCCATCGGGATCACCGCGGCGTGCGAGGTCTTTTCCATCACGGCGTAATCGATTGAATCACTTGGACTGCTTTTGAATGCTTCAGCGTCTATACGGATAAAGTCGAGGTCGGTATTTTGCGTTGCAAGAGCGAGTTTACAAGCCGCTACTATCTCAGGGTGGTGTTCGGCGAGTTCTTCAACATAGCGTGATGCCTTAAACATGAACATGCCACTGTTCCATAAGTATTGTCCTGAGCGGATGTACTCTTCTGCTGTTGCTGTGTCTGGCTTTTCTACAAAGCATTCTATGGCGAAGGCGTGATTGATTGGCTGCTCTGTTCCATTAGTATCAGTTTGAGCACTGGAGGAAAGAGGCTCTCCCTGCTTGATATAGCCATAGCCAGTCTCTGGGGAGCTAGGTGTTATACCGAATGTCACCAGCTTGCCTTGTTTTGCATAATCAACACCACGACTAATCGCTTGTTGGAATTCAGAGGTTTTCGCGATGTGATGATCAGCAGCCAGCACTAACAAGATAGGGTCGGATGCGCTTTGTTCATTAAGCGGTGGTTTACTTAAAGCCTTTAGGGCGGCAAGCGCAATGGCTGGGGCTGTATTTCTACCGACTGGCTCTAGCAGAATACCACTATGTTGAATGTTAGCTGATCGAGCTTGTTCAGCGGCAATAAAGCGATGCTCTTCATTACAGATAATGAATGGGGCATCGCATTTACTATCCATCAAGTGCTCTTCAAGGCCTTGCAGGCGTTGAAGTGTGTGCTGAAGCATTGACTGGTCGCCGGCAATATTGAGAAATTGCTTAGGGTAAAGCTCGCGAGACAGTGGCCAGAGACGACTTCCGGAGCCGCCGGCTAGAATGACAGGTAAAATCATAGCGTGGTAATTAGGTGCATTAGAATACTGCCATCATATTACCACGCTTCACGCTTCACGCTTATTACTTATCGATAACCAAGAAGGATATGACTATCGATGACCTTCCGTAGGGGAGTTCAACATGTCTTTGGGATCGCTAATATTCTGATTATCACCTAGGCTTTGAACGCTGTTATGATCTTGAACATTAGAAAAGTCTTGAGGGTCAATCTTGAGTGTCTGTGTTGGGAACGCGATGTCTGCATTGTGTTTATGAATAATCGCCAGAACCTGTAACAGAACGTCTTGCTTCACTTTGTGGTACCTGATCCAGTTGACTGTTTTTGTGAAGGTATAGATAAAGAAGTTGAGCGTTGATGGCCCAAATTTGTCAAAGTTAACGATCAACGTCTGTTTGGCATCAATATCTGGGTGGGTCTCGAGCATGGTTCTTACATCATCAACAATGAGCGCCAATTTGTCTGCATCTTGATAACGAAGACCAAAGGTTTCATTGATTCTACGATTCAACATTCTCGATGGATTCTCTACCACAATACTACTGAACACCGAATTTGGCACGTACAAAGGACGCTTATCAAAAGTGCGGATGATCGTCATGCGCCAACCAATGCGTTCGACAGTGCCTTCGATTTGACGATCGGGAGAACGTATCCAATCACCGACTTTAAAAGGGCGGTCGAAGTAAATCATCATGCCACCGAAGAAATTCGACAGTAAGTCCTTAGCCGCTAAACCGACGATCAAGCCACCAACACCACCAAAGGTGAGTAAGCCGGAAAGACTGAGCCCAAATGCCTGCATAATGGTTAGGCCGCCCATCACCATAAAGAACAAGCGAGCGACTTTCGCTATCGCTTGTACAGTGGTTTCGTCTCTGGTTTTTTGCTCTAAGACATAGGCTTCAGTGTTAGTGATCATTCGTAAGGTAAACCAAACGAATGTACAGATAATCAATATGTGTTTAAGCGTTTTTAACCAATTGATTTCATTGCCAAACTGGTCTTGAAGTATTAGCCCGATAGAGACTGTAGCAGGCCAACACCAAAGTAATGTGCTGACAGGGGTTTTTAGTGCTTCTAGCAGTAGATCGTCCCAGTGGAATGGGGTTTTCTGAACCAGAATTTCTAAGCGATTATGGATAATTCGCCAAGCTACCCAAGCGAGAAAACTCGCAATAGTGATGAATAGGACGCTGTTTGCCCAATCACTATGGCTCTGGTTGATGTAGGTTTGTACTTGGGTTATGAATTCATTCATTGTGTGTGCTGCCGCAGAAATTATGAATTGGAAATTAGCAGAAACTCGAGTTGTTCTCTACCTTTATAAATCAAGCGATTATGACAATAGTATAACCTTATTCTTGCAGAACTAACTTTTTTTGAGATAGAAACTAATGTAGGTTTGGCTATCCCGTGTAATTAAAATTTCTAAACAGGATTTCAAATGAGCGACAAACAATATGCAGTTATCGGTTTAGGGCGATTTGGTCTGTCTGTTTGCAAAGAGCTACAAAGTTCAGGGGCACAGGTACTGGCCGTCGATATTGATGAAGAGCGAGTGAAAGAAGCGGCGGCTTTTGTTTCACAAGCGATTGTTGCGAACTGCACGAGCGAAGAGACGGTGAAAGAGTTAAGACTCGATGATTACGATATGGTGATGGTATCGATAGGCTCTGACGTTAACTCAAGCATTCTAACGACTTTGGTGGTGAAAGAATCTGGAGCAAAAGCAGTCTGGGTTAAGGCGAATGATAAGTTCCACGGCAAGATCCTCTCTAAGATTGGTGCTGACCATATCATCATGCCCGAGCGCGATATGGGTATTCGTGTTGCTCGTAAGATGCTGGACAGACGCGTTCTCGAATTTATCGACCTTGGCAGTGGCTTAGCGATGACGGAGATTGTTATTGGTTCTAAACTGTTGGGTAAGAAACTTGGCGATCTTAAGCTGTGTAAAGAAAATGGTGTTGAGGTACTTGGCTTCAAGCGAGGGCCGAACCTCACTAAAGCACCAGAATTGGATGTGAGTTTAGAAATTGGGGATGTGGTGATCATCGCTGGGCCGAAAGAGACCTTATCTAGAAAGCTACGCAATTGGTAATTGGCAATAAGGTAACAGTATGAATTCGTTAAAACGAAAAGGTACTTTCTACACGCTTAAGAGTGATAAAAAGCCACGTAAAGGCTCTGAACCTAAGATTATCCTTACGAGCTTCTTAGGCGTACTTATCCCCTCTGCAATATTGTTGACGATGCCTGTATTTTCTGTGACAGGCCTAAGTTTTACGGATGCACTGTTTACAGCAACCTCGGCGATCAGTGTGACAGGATTAGGTGTTGTCGATACCGGTGAGCATTTCACCTTGGCGGGTAAAATCTTACTGATGTTCTTGATGCAAGTCGGCGGGTTAGGGCAGATGACTCTATCTGCGGTACTGCTTTACATGTTCGGTGTTAGGTTAAGCCTTAAACAACAAGCACTCGCGAAAGAAGCGCTTGGCCAAGATCGTAAGATTAACCTTCGTAAATTGGTTAAGAAGATCATCATCTTTGCATTAGTGGCTGAATTTATCGGTTTTGTATTGCTCTGCTTCCGCTGGGTACCTGAGATGGGATGGTCAACGGGCAGTTTTTATGCTCTATTTCATGCGATATCTGCATTCAATAACGCAGGTTTTGCACTGTTTTCAGACAGTATGATGAGTTTTGTTGATGATCCGCTGGTGATCTTCACCTTAGCTGGCTTGTTTATTTTCGGTGGGCTAGGCTTCACAGTCGTCGGCGACCTATCGAGTAACTGGCGTAAAGGTTTTCGACATCTTCATTTACACACCAAGATTATGCTAACCGCCACTCCGACTCTATTGTTGGTAGGTACGGTATTGTTCTGGCTGCTAGAAAGAAATAACTCAGCAACCATGGAAGGGTTATCGACTCAAGGACAGTGGCTAGCCGCATTTTTTCAGTCGGCAAGTGCTCGTACTGCTGGCTTTAATAGTGTGGATTTGTCTCAGTACACACAGCCTGCGTTGCTGGTAATGATTGTACTGATGTTGATTGGTGCAGGTTCTACCTCAACAGGTGGTGGTATTAAGGTTTCGACCTTTGCAGTAGCCTTTGTCGCAACGTGGACCTTCCTCCGTCAGAAAAAGCACGTGGTGATGTTTAAGCGCACTGTGACTTGGCAAGCGGTAACAAAGTCATTGGCCATTATTGTGGTAAGTGGGGCGTTATTAACCACCGCGATGTTTTTGTTAATGCTTACTGAAAAGGCAGCGTTTGATCGAGTCATGTTTGAGGTGATTTCAGCCTTTGCAACGGTTGGCTTAACCGCTGGCTTAACCGCGAACCTGACTGAGCCAGGTAAATACATCATGATTGTTGTTATGGTGATTGGACGTATCGGTCCTTTGACCTTGGCTTATATGCTAGCTCGCCCAGAACCTTCCTTGTTGAAATATCCAGAAGACACGGTGTTGACTGGTTAATTAGGTTCACGGGCTGATAAATAAAGCTCTGTAAATAAAAACAAAGCCAGCGATATGCTGGCTTTGTTGTTATAGGCTGTTCGTTAAATGCTGAATGCTTAGCCCTCAAACATCTCAACGTATTCCTCATAGCCTTCTTCTGCTAATTTATCCGCTGGGATAAAGCGCATTGCGGCTGAGTTCATGCAGTAACGTAAGCCTGTTGGTTTTGGACCATCTTTAAATACATGTCCCAAGTGAGAATCACCAAACTTACTGCGAACCTCTGTTCTTGGGTAAAGCAGTTTGTAGTCAGTAGTTGTGACGACATAAGCCTCGCTGATTGGCTGTGTAAAGCTCGGCCAGCCTGTGCCTGACTTGTATTTGTCTTTTGAAGAGAACAATGGCTCCCCAGTTACGATATCAACGTAAATACCTTCTTGCTTGTTATCCCAGTATTTGTTGTCAAATGGGCGCTCAGTAGCGTCTTCTTGCGTTACATCGTATTGAAGTGCTGTAAGCTTCGCTTTGATCTCTGCATCAGACGGTTTTACGTATGTTTTAGCATTCGCTGTCGCATTCTTACTGTCGATGATCTGACGTAGTGTTTTAGGGTTGTCCTTTCTATCATCACCGAAGATCTTATCTAGGTACTGATCGCGGCCAGAAGCATAGCGGTAGTAGTTATAACGAACCTTACTCTTCTTGTAATAATCTTGGTGGTAATCTTCTGCTGGCCAGAACTTCTCAAATTTTATCAGTTCTGTTTTTAGTGGTGCACCAAAGATATTAGCTTTGTCGATCTCCATCATGAAGTTCTGAGCAACATCTTTTTGTGCTTGGTTATGATAGAAAATAGCCGGTCGATAATGACGGCCTCGGTCTACAAAAGAGCCTTTGTCATCGGTTGGATCGATGTGTCTGAAGAATTGGTCAAGAACCTGTTCATAGCTAACAACATCAGGGTTGTAAGTCACGTTTATCACTTCGATGTGACCCGACTTGCCTGAGGATACTTGTTTGTAGGTTGGGTTTTCTAGTTCACCGCCAGAATACCCAGAGATAACGTCGGTGACGCCTGTCAGCTTTTCTAGGTCGGATTCTGTACACCAAAAACAACCACCCGCGAGTGTCGCGATTTCACTATTACCTGAATTAGCTGTTTTATCCATTGTATTGGCAGTGCCAGTCTGGCTTACAAACAGCGAAATCAGTGGTAGCGCAACCACGAGTGATACCAATATTTTAGATAATTTATTCATAGATACCTCATCTTGACGTTCTTCTCATTCGATTTTGAATGTACGAATAGAGACAGGTTTTAGATGGAAAAAATTGCATCATTCATGAAAAAAATATGTTATCGAGAAAATCTTGCTCATAAATGCCGCCAGTAGTAGGGTGTAGGCATTGATGTAAAATAATAGATAATGATGACGTTTTCGTACATCTAAGGAACAACATGCAAGCAGAAGTTAAATGGGTCGAAGGCTTTAAATTCCTAGGTCAATCTCAATCTGGCCACTCTGTAGTAATGGATGGCAGTGGTGGTGCAACCGCGCCAAGCCCAATGGAAATGGTCCTTATGGCCGCTGGTGGTTGTAGCTCTGTTGATGTCGTCGATGGTTTGAAATCTGCAGGCCAGAACATCACAGGCTGTAATGCAAAACTTGAAACGACACGTCGTGAAACAGCACCAAAAATCTTTACTGTGATTAACATTCACTTTGAAGTGTCTGGTGACAACCTAGATCCTGAGTTAGTGGCTAAAGTATGTGCTGATTCGTTAGAAAAATACTGTTCAGTATGTCTAATGTTAGGTGCTGGCGTAGAAATGACTCACAGCTGGGAAATCGTTTAGTTTTCGGTTTGTACAGCCTAGCTTGGGGCCGGTACTTTTCGGCTTACGGCTTATTAGTAAAGACAGATACAGAAAAGGGCGGAGCACTTTGAGTGCTCCGCCCTTATTATTTCGGCTAAGGTAGAGTGCTGTTATTCAGCAGTTTCTACGATAACTTCTTCAACTTGTACTTCTTCTTGGTATTCGAAACCAGGGATCGTTGCGTCAACACGACGGTTTTGAGCACGACCTTCAGCTGTATCATTTGATGCAACTGGATTCTCTTCGCCTTCACCTGACGCTGTAATACGGTCTGCTTCAATGCCTTGCTCTTCGATGTATGCGGCTACAGCAGCAGCACGTTTCTTAGAGATCATTAGATTATACTCAGCTGCACCTGTTGAGTCGGTGTGACCAACAACATCAACTGATGATTGAGGGTGAGCTTTAAGTACTTCAACTAATGGCATTAATGCAATTTTACCATCTGTAGACAGTTCAGTACTGTTTGTCTCAAACATACCTTGAGAGAAGCTCTCAGTTTGCGCTTTAGTAACAACCACGGTTGTCTTCTCTTCAACAACAACTGCTGGTTCTGTGATTGGCTCAGATGGCGCTTGAGTCACTGCTACTGCAGAAGCTGTTGCAGCCGCCGCTGATGCTGTTGTGTTGCCAGTACCGAAGTTGTAGCTAACACCAACTGATAGTAGGTTCGAGTTCAGGTCTTGAACGTAGTTGTCGTCGAAATCATCAAAGTATTGGTATTCAACACGTAATGCCCAATCAGAAGATAGTTGCTTCTCTACACCGATACCAGCAGAAAGAACGACGTCATCCTCGCCACCGTGTGAAATGTAAGCAGGACCTGCTTTAAAGAATACGTCAAACTCTTGTTGTACTGCTAGGCGGTACATTGGAGTTAGCGAGATTGCGATCAGTGGATCGCTGAACGCAGCTGTTGTGCCGTTCTTTGAAAAGCTTGTCTTGTAGTCGCCAAGGAAGTCTGAGCTTAGCTCAATACCAAACTTGTCATTAAAATTGTAGCCAGAGTAGATGCCTGCACCAATTGCATCATCATCACACTTTTCACCGCTTACGCATGCGCTGTCTAGCCAGCCCACGCCCACTTTTGCACCCACGTAAGTCGTTGCAGCAATAGAAGGCGCTGCTGCTAGGCCTGAAGCGGCTACAACAGCACACATGATTTTTGACAGTTTTTTCATAATTTTTTCCTTGGATTAACTCTTATTTTTATCTGAACTTACCAGTAAAACGATCACTTATTGGGTTACGACACTGCTTATAATAAGTAAATCAAGGTGTTGGTTCAGGTGAACCTGTTTCTTTCTCAGTACTTATATTGTTAATCTGATTGCGTATTGGAGTCAATGAAATTGTTAAATATTATATATTTAAGATGCCTTTATTGTTGATTTTATCATTTGTTGGAATGTTTATGTTTAAGCTATAGCCTAGCCTCGTCTATTTACCAGTGGCGCTACGGGTAATAAGTAAAAAACTTGCGCTTTATCATGCTTATAAAACAAAAATCCCCACCCAATATGTATAACTCGAATGAGTACATGATTGGATAGGGATTTGAATTAAAGCGATTAGAGATGTTTTTCACGTACTTTACGTCACGTGAACATCTCGCTTTTGCTTATGGGCGCTCTCCTGCCAGTAAACGCTGTTCAATATCTGCAATGACACCTGGTAGGTCTGCAATGGTATCGATTAGGTAGTGTGGGTTTGATTTGTTTAGCTTAACGCTTGCTTTTTCACGTGCAGCTGCAAGTGTTGTCTCGTCTGCATCTAAATATTCTTGATACGTTAAGCCTGCTTCGTTCCCCGATAATACAAGTCCAACTGTCCACATGCCTGCGTTGTGACCCTCATCGATCCCCGGTGCTGCGTCGTCTACTTTTACACACGCAGCAACGCTAGTTACACCTAGATCGATTACGTTTTTCAGTGCCATAAATGGAGCAGGGCGACCACCTTGAGGTAAGTCATCGGTCGCTACCACGTTATCTGGTCGGTAACCGTAATCTGCAGCAGCAGGAATTAAAACATCCATCACTTCACGTGGGTAACCTGAACAAGACCCGATCTTCACGTTCTTCTCTTTTAGGTTATTGACCACTTCTATCGCATTCAAAATAGGTGCTGCGTGATCGGCTACTTTCGCTTTTTGAAGAGGCATGAATGCCGCGTAGATCGCGTCAACGTCTTCACTTGTCATGGAGCGTCCGAACTGAGCCTTCCAACGAGCGTCAACAGCTGGAATTCGACCCACTGCTTGGATGTGGTCCCATTTGCCGATCCCCATAGGTTCACGCGCTTCAGCTAAGTCGATGTCAAAGTCGAAACCTTGTTTGAATGCTTCAACGAAGATGCTAGTTGGAGCAAACGACCCAAAATCAACGATAGTGCCGGCCCAGTCAAAGATAACCGTTTGGATAGGTGATGTCGTGTTCATAATAGTGTCCTATTTTTGTGTCACTCCCAGTTCAAAGTTCTGGGAAACAAATGGTTGTTTAAGGTTATTGGTTTAAATGTTGATTTCGAGAATTAAAGGTATTCAAAATCTTTGCAGACTTTGGCTATCGCTTTTTCGAATACAGACAGAGCGACTTCTAGCTCGCTGCGGCTGATGATCAATGGTGGGCTCAATTGAATCACGTTACCTTGTGAAACCTTAAAGCTCAGGCCATCGTTCAGACATTGGTAAAGTACTGCTTCTGCTTCATCGAACGCTCGGTTTTTGGTGATATGGTCAGTGACCAATTCCACTCCCCAGAGCAGGCCGATGCCGCGAACGTCACCAATGACTGGGTATTTCTCTTTCATTTGAAGCAGTTGTTCACGCACGAATGCGCTGTCCGCTTGTACTTTTTCAAGTAGATTTTCTTGCTCAATCACTTCCATCGTAGCCAGTGCCGCCGCGCAGCCAATAGGACTTTTCTCGTGGGTGTAGTGACCAAGTGATACTTGCGCTGCCGTGTTGTATTTGTCTTTAGTGACCATGGCTGCAATTGGAACCAAGCCCCCGCCAAAACCTTTACCGATACAAAGAATGTCAGGTTCGATATCAAAGGCCTGGTGAGTGAACCATTCGCCACTACGACCCATACCGTTTGGAATGTCGTCGATGATCAACATGACGTTATGCTTATCGCAGATCTCACGGATGCGCTTCCAGTAAGCTTTGCTTGGAACCTGAACGTCTGTGTTACGCACTGCTTCGGCAATGAAGGCTCCAATGCCACCTTCTTTTTCAATCACATACTCTAAATAGTCGGCATAGTGAACGTCGCATGCAGTTTCGTTTGCATTGACTGCGCTATTCTCGTTAAACGGGAAAGCGCTACGATAAGAAACGGCTGGTGGAATACGTTCTACGCCAGCCATTAATGGCCCCATGCCTTCGCGGAAACACGCTTCGCCCCCCACTGAAATTGCATCGAGTGACGCGCCATGGAATGAATCCCACAATGACACTACTTTGAAATTGTTGGTGACATGTCGAGCTAGTTTGAGCGCCATGCCGATCACTGATGTGCCACCAGGAGCAAACAACACGCGATTCAAATCACCACCGCAGATCTGTGTGAGTTTCTCAGCACACTGAACGGCCGTCTCATTGGTAAAGCGACGCGGTGAAAACGGCAATGACGCCATTTGCTGAGTCACTTTATTGATGATGTGTGGGTGACCATAACCTAGCTGGTGAACATTATTGCCGTGAAAGTCCATGTACTTCTTGCCCGTCGCATCTTGAATGTAGATGCCTTCGGCTGCTTCAAGTGTGTCTAGGCAAGGCGTTGACATGGCTTGATGAAGAAACACGTCAGCATCACGCTTTAACATTACTTGAGTCGCATCATCGTTTAGCGACTCGTTCCATTTTTCGCGTGCTGGCGTGGTGTTCACATCGCCTTCGCTTCGAAAGTGTGTGGCCTTTAGAACTGGCTCTGGATTGGTCGTCGTCATTATTTGATGTCCCAGTACATAGCGTTTTTCACTGCGATAATGAGAGCTTCAATGTCTGACGGATACACTTCACCAATGTTACCGATTCGGAAGCAGTCTGCGTTTGAAACCTTGCCCGGGTAAATCACAAACCCTTGCTCTTTCAAACGGTCATAGAATTCCTTGAATTGATAATCGCTATGAGTTGGAGAATAGAAAGAGGTGATAATCGGTGAATGAAGGTCATCATTTAGCAGAGGCTCAAAACCAAGAGAGCGCATACCTGCAACCAATGTGGTTTGGTTGGTTTGGTAACGATTATGACGAGCTTCGATACCACCTTCCTGTTCCAATTCAAGTAGAGCTTGATAGAAAGCACGCACTGTATGCGTCGGAGAGGTAAAACGCCATTTACCGAGGTTGCTTTCCATGCAGTGCCATTGGTCAAACAGATCAAGGCTTAATGAACGAGCTTGGCCTTTGCACTTTGCCAGTTCCGATTGCTTAGCAATAACAAAGCCGAAGCCCGGTACACCTTGGACGCACTTGTTTGCAGAGCTGATCATGTAATCGATACCTAAGTCAGCGATATCCATAGGGATGCCACCAAAGCTCGACATTGCATCGAGAATGACGGTTTTGTTGTGCTGTTTTGCCAATTTGGCAATGTCTTCAATTGGATTCAGCATGCCTGTCGTGGTTTCACAGTGCACAATCGCAACGTGAGTAATGTCTGAATCCATGGCCAATGCCGTTTCCATTTCGTTCAAGTCAGGCTGTGATGTTTCACCTGGGGAAACGACATGGCATGGAATGTTTAAGTATTCTGCGATTTGAGCAATACGAGCGCCGTACGCACCGTTATCAACAACAAGAAGCTTACCGTTGTTAGAGATAACGCTACCGATTGTTGCTTCTACCGAAGCGGTGCCGCTACCTTGCATTAATACGCTTGTATATCCCGCTTGCTTAGTCGCTAAAGTCACTAGCTTGCTACGAATCACTTCAACAACGTCTTTGTTGTATTCATCATCCCAAGTACACCAATCTTTTAACATCGCTTGGCGAACGGTTTCAGAAGTAGATAAAGGGCCCGGTGTCAGCAGTAAGTATTCGTTTCTCATGTTCAACTCTCGTGATTTTAACTTTGGACTATACCAATATTAGAGTTACTTTAACAACCAATTTAAACGGTCGTAAATAGCCCAAACATCATTTTCACAAAAGCTTCATATTAAAAATGGTCACTTGTCTTGAGAAAGTTTTCGATCTTTAAATTGCCATTTTTCGTTCATTTAATCGTCACAAAAGCCAGTTAGCTTAATAATCGAAATCTGGTACATACCAGTGGGAGGGGTGTGTGCCAACAACTGGAATGAATTTTTGAATATAGGTGCCTCTCGATAGGGCTTCTAGCTTTAACAACTTTAACTTTGGCAATTTTTAATTTTGGCAACTTCTCACTCTAGAGTTGGGCCTGACTGGAGAAAATGATGAAAAACCGTTTTATGAAAGGATCACTTGCAGCGTTAGTAACTCTACTCGCTGGTAATGCTTATGCAGCACAGGAAGTGACGGTTTACACCGCTTTTGAAACTGACATTTTAGCGAAATACAAGAACGCATTTGAAAGTGAAAATCCAGACATCAACATCAAGTGGGTACGTGATTCAACTGGGATCATGACGGCAAAATTATTGGCCGAAAAAAACAACCCGCGTGCAGAAGTGGTGTGGGGCCTTGCTGGTTCTTCAATGGCACTGCTTAAAGAAGAGGGCATCCTGAAACCTTATACGCCTCAAGGTGTAGAAGCATTACGCGCTAACCTTAACGACCCGCAATCTACTCAAGCTTGGTATGGCAACGACGCATTTTTCAATGCGGTTTGTTTCAACGAAGTAGTTGCTAAGCAATTGAACCTACCTGCACCTAAATCTTGGGATGATCTAACAAAGCCTATCTACAAAGGACACATTGCAATGCCAAACCCAGCGTCTTCTGGTACCGGCTACATGCAGGTTTCGGCTTGGTTACAAAACATGGGTGAAGACCAAGGTTGGAACTACATGCAGAAGCTAGACCAAAACATTGCTCACTACACGCACTCTGGTTCTAAGCCATGTGTTCAAGCGGGCATGGGTGAAGTCGCTATCGGTATTTCTATGGCGAGCCGTGGCGCTAAGCTGAAAACTCAAGGCGCTCCACTTTCAGTTATTACGCCTGAAGGCATCGGCTGGGAATCGGAAGCTGTAGGCCTTGTTAAGCCTTCTGATGCAGCACAACGTGTTATCGATTGGTCTATTTCTAAAGCGGCAAATGAGCTTTACATCGAAATGTACCCAGTTGTTGGTCACCAAGATGTGACAGGCAAAGCAGAGAACTTCCCTAATGTAGAAAAGAACATGGCAAAAATGGACTTCGCTCGCATGGGCAGTGAACGTGCAGACGTTCTTAAAACATGGTCTGAGAAGTTTGACGCTAAATCAGAGCCAAAATCTTAATCTGCTGAGCTTTTTAGTTCATGAGCTCCTTAGTTAATTATCTACTGAGCTTATTAGACACATAGTTTATTAGACACGTAGTCCATTAGATATACAGCTCATTAGAAGTTAGAAATCAGTAAAGGAAGGCTTCGGTCTTCCTTTTTTAGTTTTACGCCTTTAGGTTTTAAGTAAGGTACAACAAATGACAAAGCACTACTCATATTGGTTCAAGCAAGCGTTAGAGCAAGAGTTTGGCAACATCAATGAGGGGCTAGATTCGGCGAAGTCGCTCCAAAAAGACGTCAACTGTGATATCGCCATTGTTGGCGGTGGCTATACGGGTTTATGGACGGCGATTTTAATCAAACAACAGCAACCCGAAAAGCATGTTGTCGTGATTGAAAAAGGCCTATGTGGTAGCGGTGCTTCTGGTGAGAACGGCGGTTGCATGCTGACGTGGTCAACTAAGTATCCGACGCTGAAAAAGCTCTACGGAAAAGAACAAGCGAAATGGTTGGTTAAGGAATCGGAAAAGGTTATATACGAGATCGAAGCCTTCTGTAACGAACACAAGATTGACGCGCATCTATATCGCAGCGGAACTTACTACACGGCGACCAATGAAGCTCAAAAGGGTGGAATGGAGCCAGTCGTTAATGAGCTGGTTAAGCAGGGCATCAATAGCTGGAAGAAGTGCGACAATTCTTTGGCTGATAAAGCGGGATCTGATCGCCACATTGAGGGTTACTACTCAGAAGTTGCGGGTAGTGTGCAGCCTGCGTTATTGGCTAGAGGTTTGCGCAGAGTTGCTCTCGAACTGGGTGTCGAAATTCACGAAAATACAGAGATGGCTTCTCTTGATTACGGCTCCCCAGCTCGTATCCAGACTAAGGGCGGAGCTGTGTTTGCAGACAAAGTGATCTTAGCACTCAATGCGTGGATGCTCGATCACTTTAAAGAGTTCAAACGCAGCATAGTGGTTGTTTCTTCAGATATGGTGGTGACCAAGCCTATTCCTGAAAAGCTCAAGCAGTTTGGTCCAGAGAAAGGGGCAGCGGTGGTAGATTCGCGTATCTTTGTCCACTATTACCGAGATACCCAGGACGGACGACTCATGTTGGGCAAAGGCGGTAATAAGTTCTCGTTTGCCAATCAAGTTGAAAGCATGTTTAACCAAACGACCAACTACCTGCCGATTCTCAATCAATCGTTTCAAAAACTGTTCCCTAAATTGGAACAAAGTGAATTCGATTACAACTGGTCAGGAGGCTCAGATCGTTCGGTCACCGGTCTGCCATTTTTCGGTAATCTAAAAGGCCAAGGCAACATCTATTATGGGCTTGGTTATTCAGGCAATGGCGTTGCTCAAACCCGTATGGGCGGAAAAATTTTGTCAGCAATGGTACTCGATATCGACAATGCATGGACACGAAGCGGTTTAACCAAAGGCCCATTAGGACACTTCCCGCCAGAGCCATTTCGTTGGGTAGGTGCGATGATGGTGCGTGATGCGGTACGAAGAAAAGAGAACGCGGAAGATTCGGGTAGCAAGCCATTGTGGCTAGATAAACAGTTATCCAAACTCGCAGGTGCGGCGGGCAAAGCCGACAAGGTTGAATCATAGATTAATCTAGCGTTTAAATTAGAAGTTTACATTTAGGCTCTCAGTGATTTATGGGCAAGTCACTGAGGGCTTTCAACGTTGAACGAACTTTTAATGCTGAACAAATAGCAATCTTTAATGCTTATTATATCTGCAATATAACTGTCATTTAGCTTCTATAAATTTGTCACTCAACTGCAATATTCTCAGTTTAAATTTGGTATATACCATATAGAGAGTGCTGTAGTATGAGCAACCAAACTTATTTGAATATTGAAAACGTTGTAAAGCAATTTGGCCAATTTACAGCGTTAAAAGACATCTCCCTATCGATAGATAAAGGCGAGTTCGTCTGTTTTCTTGGCCCGTCCGGCTGTGGAAAAACCACCTTATTACGTGCGATTGCAGGTCTAGACTTGCCAACTTCAGGTTCCATTGAGCAGAACGGTAATGATACGACCTTCTTGCCACCAGAAAAGCGCGACTTTGGCATCGTGTTCCAATCTTACGCTTTGTTTCCAAATCTCACTGTAGAAGAAAACATTGCGATTGGTCTGAAAAACCAAGGCATGTCGACCAAAGAAGCCCTTGAGACGGTTGAGTCTTGGTTAGAGACCATCGGCTTACCAACGTCTGGTCAGAAATACCCAAATCAGCTATCTGGTGGACAACAGCAGCGTGTTGCTCTGGCTCGCGCATTAGCGTTGTCTCCAGGCTTGTTGTTACTCGATGAACCGCTGTCTGCGTTGGATGCGAAGGTAAGAACACATCTGCGTGACGAGATCTGCCAACTGCAACGCAAGTTGGGTATCACCACTATCATGGTGACGCACGACCAAGATGAAGCCTTAACGATGGCAGACCGAATTGTGGTGATGAACCATGGTGTCATTGAGCAAGTAGGTGCCCCACAAGAGATCTACCAAAAACCCGTCAGTCGTTTTGTGGCTGAGTTTGTTGGCAGCATGAACTTCATTCAAGCTTCTGTCGCAGCGCAAGGCAAGATACGTATTGCTGAGTCGATGTTACCGTTGCCGGGTTTAGATAACCTCACGCCAAATCTGGGTGATGTTTTCGATATTGCCGTTCGTCCAGAGCAAATCCAGTTTGTGGATCGTTTTAGTGAGTCATTACCCGTGAGAATCGTATCAAGCGAATTCTTAGGGGCGTTTTATCGTGTTGAGTGTCAATTGCAACATGACTCCACGGCGAAAGAGATCATCGTTGATGTATCAGTCAAAGAGTTCAATCGATTGAAGCTGCGTCGCAGTGATATTCGTTATGTGGCGTTTGACCAAGAAGGCCTGAGAGCTTACCCATCGAAAAGCCTGCAAGTGATGAAAGACGAGGCGGCGTAAATAATCATGGAATCGACTCAAATGATGCAATCTAAGCTGTTAATTCAACGACGAGTACAGCCTTTTCTTGCTCGATTAAGTAAAGACAACGTAATCCTATTTGGGCTGTTGGCCTTTTTGTCGGTGTTCATGACGCTGTTTATCCTGATGCCACTGTGGGCAATGTTGAAAAAAAGCGTTCAGAATGCAGACGGAGAATTTGTAGGATTACAGAATTTCGCAACGTATTTTGCTTCTCAAAGCCTGTGGCAGTCGGTAGGCAATACGTTCACGCTTGGGTTGTTAGTGACCGTTGTCGTGGGAGTATTAGCGTTTGGCTATGCCTATGCTTTGACTCGTTCATGCATGCCTTTTAAGGGGCTTTTTCAAGTGCTAGGTTCAGCGCCTATTCTGGCTCCTTCA
The DNA here is from genome assembly GCF_041439145.1 of Vibrio sp. 1F255. Classification (NCBI taxonomy): domain Bacteria; kingdom Pseudomonadati; phylum Pseudomonadota; class Gammaproteobacteria; order Vibrionales; family Vibrionaceae; genus Vibrio; species Vibrio sp. 1F255. The sequence goes on from NZ_JBGONQ010000011.1 coordinate 20,613, forward strand.
TTGCTTCCAGCGATTAGTTTGATCTTCTTATTTGGTAATCAAGGTATCGCTAAAGAAGTCTTAGGTGGTAACTCGGTGTACGGCTTGATTGGTATCTCACTGGGCCTGATATTCTGGACGTTTCCACACGCCTTAATGATTCTGACTACTTCATTGAGAACCTCTGACGCTCGTCTTTATGAGGCGGCACGTGCACTCAATACTTCATCGCTAAAAACCTTCTTCATGGTGACGTTACCTGCGGCAAAATACGGCTTGATAAGTACCTTGATCGTTGTGTTTACGCTGGTGGTTTGTGATTTTGGTGTGCCAAAGGTGATTGGTGGTAGCTACAACGTTCTGTCTACCGATATCTTTAAGCAGGTAGTAGGGCAACAGAATTTCTCTATGGGCGCGGTGACTAGCATCCTATTGCTATTGCCTGCGTTGCTTGCATTTACCGTTGACCGCTGGGTTCAAAAGAAACAAAAGAGCTTGTTTGATACTCGCTCCGTCGCTTACCAACCAGAGTCAAACACTCTACGTGATGGCGTGTGTTTACTCTATTGCACCGTAATTTCAGTGGCTGTTGTTATCGTGCTAGGCATGGCGATATACGGATCTATGGTTACCTTCTGGCCTTGGAATAAAGCGCTAACGCTAAACAACTACAACTTCGCAGAAATGAGCACCTACGGTTGGACGCCATTCTTCAACTCTCTAACGCTGGGTGCTTGGACTGCTATCATAGGTACAGTTCTGATTTTCCTTGGTGCATATTGCATTGAGAAAGGCAGAGCATTCGGTCCTGTTCGTCAAGTAATGCAGATGCTCAGTGTGGTACCGATGGCCGTTCCGGGTATGGTGTTGGGTTTGGGGTATATCTTCTACTTTAATGATTTGAGTAACCCACTAAACTTCTTATATGGCACGATGGCGTTCTTGGTGATTAATACGGTGGTTCACTACTACACAGTCGGCCACATGACAGCGTTAACCGCATTAAAACAGCTGCCTGAGGAAATAGAAGCGACGGCGGCTTCGGTTAACCTACCGCAATACAAGCTGTTCTTTAAAGTGACGGTGCCGGTTTGTTTGCCTGCGATTTTAGATATTGCGACATACCTGTTTATTAATGCACTTACCACGACATCTGCGGTAGTATTCTTGTATTCTACCGATACGATACCTGCGTCAGTTTCAGTACTGAATATGGATGATGCGGGACAAACGGGTGCAGCAGCTGCCATGGCGGTGATGATCATGATATCGGCAGCGAGCGCGAAGTTGATTCATATGTTAATCAACAAGTTATTCGAGAAGCGCACCCAGGCTTGGCGTAAACGCTAGCGAACTATTTTATATTGCAGTTGGCCAAGGAGTGGCTGACGACAAGAACAAGAATAAAAGGAAATGAAGTGCAGTACGTAAAAATCAAAGATGTCATCGTAGAGCAGATAGAGTCGGGGATGTTAACACCACGACAGAAGCTGCCTGCGGAGCGCAAACTGGCTGAATCGTTTGATACAACACGAGTTACGTTACGTGAAGCCTTGTCTTCACTTGAAGCGGAAGGACGAATTTATCGAGAAGACCGACGTGGTTGGTTTATCTCTCCTGCGCCACTGCGCTACGATCCAACGCAAACGCTGAACTTCACTAATATGGCTTTGTCGCAGAATCGTAAGCCGAAAACAGAATTAGTGGCAGCGAAAGGCATGTTAGCAACCAAGGAAGCAACTAAGCTTCTTGAGCTGCAACCTTTTTCGGATGTTTATCGAGTAGACAGAGTTCGTTATCTTGAAGACAGACCCGTTGTGTATGTGACCAACTACATTCGACCAGAGTTGTTCCCTAATTTGCTTGATTATGACTTGTCTAAATCGTTGACGGACATCTACCGTGAGCACTTTGGCGTGGTGTATCAGAAGATCCGTTACCGAGTGAGCACAACATCTTTGCTTGGCGAAACCGCGCAAGCCCTGCGTGCGACTTCTGGTTCTCCTGCAATGGTCGTAGAGCGTGTGAACTACAACCAAAACGGCGACCTGATTGACTGTGATATTGAGTATTGGCGTCATGACGCGATCAGTATTGAGTCAATCGCGCAGCTAGAGCGCTAGTCATACGTTATAACGTTGGCATATCTGCAATTATGCAGGATTGCCCAATTGAAACGCTCAAAGGTCTCTTATTCGGAGGCCTTTTTTATCACCTGTTGTCAGCCGTTGTGCTAATTCACCTATAATTTAGGAATGAAATGGAATTCTCTGCGATTGTCATCGTGATCATTTCGGCTCTGCTTCATGCGGGTTGGAACGTTTTAGGTAAGTCTAATCAAGGATCGGGTTCGTCATTCTTCTTAGCCTCTGGCTTTGCCGCTGCCGCGATATTGACACCTTACTTGCTCTGGTATGTTCACAGTGTAGGACTATCAAATATCTCACTTCCATTCTGGCAACTGGTTTTCTTGAGTGGGATCTGTCAAATCATCTATTTGATTGGGTTAGGCGCGGCCTACAAACAAGCTGATATCGGCGTGATTTACCCAATGGCAAGAGCACTGCCCGTGTTGATGGTGGGTTTAGGCACGGTGTTGATAGGCTATGAGCTGTCACCTAATCAATGGTTTGGCTTCACCTTGATTACCTTGGGTTGTTTGTTTGTACCACTTAAGAAGTTTTCAGATCTTAGGTTAAAAGCGTATCTCAACCTTGGCGTACTGTGGGCGTTAATCGCGGCCATTGGTACCACGGGCTATTCCATCATTGATAAAGAAGCGCTTCTGTTACTCGATCCTTTGAGCACACCAGTTATAACTAACAAGCACACCGCGATTTTCTACCTAGGTATCCAGTTCTGGGCAATTGTGATTCCGTTGAGTGTTTGGTTATTCGTAACCAACCAAAGAATCGAGTTTACTAATGCTTGGATACTGCGAAAGGAAGCCACGCTTGCAGGCATTATGATGGCTTCGACCTATGGCTTAGTGCTGTTTGCGATGACCATGACTGAAAATGTCAGCTTGGTTGTTGCTCTTAGGCAAGTGAGTATCATTTTCGGCGTAGTGATGGGGATCTACTTTTTAAAGGAAAAGTGGCACGCGACTCGCGGTGTAGGCGTATCTCTAATTATTGCTGGCTTAGTTATCTCATTGACTTAAAAGATCGCCTGAGTGATTGGGGATTTGTGAATAGGTATCTCTATTAAGTTAAATGAAAAAACGCCCTTAGCGAAACAAACTTCGTTAAGGGCGTTTTCTCTTTATCTAGTAAGAAGCTGTAGGTAGTAAAGACTTACCCCGCTAAATCTTGAGCATCTTGCTGTTTCAACACTTTGTGGCCATCTTCAGTGACACCACGTTTCCAGTAGCTGCTGATGTAGATGTTCTCTTTCGCGACTTCTTTTTCGTTGCGGAAGTATTGTCTTAGCTCACGCATGCTTTCAAATTCACACGCTGTCCATATTGAAACCTGACCTTCTAACCATTCTGTGTTGCGCACGGTTTGTGAAAGTGACTCTGAGGTTTCATCTTCAATCAACCAGGTTACTTTGATACCTTGAGGAGTCTCAAGTACCTGCTTATCTGCTGCTGAGTTGATCTGAATGATAGCGTGACCAGTTGCTGTTTCTGGGAGCGTTTTTACTTTTGCAGAAAGCGCAGGTAGGGACGTCATGTCTGCAACTAAGAAGAACCAGTCTGACTCTAGGTTAAGCCCCTGAATTAAACCAGGACCAGCCACTGAAATAGTGTCACCCACTTTCGCGTTCATTGCCCACCTTGCAGCAAAGCCACACTGCAAATCTTTAGTGATGTGACGAACGAAATCGACTTCAATCCACTGCTCTACAGGATTGTACTGACGAATGGTGTAGGTACGCATGGTTGGGCGCTCACCTTCGTTTAGCTGGCTTAAATCAGTCGTGCCAAGTGGCGAGAATAAAAGCTTGATGTAGCCGCCGGCACATTCTGTTGGGTATTTACTTAATCCCTCACCGCTAAGCGTTATGCGCTGCATGTTTGGAGTAATTGTTGAGGTTTGAGTAACGGTTAATGTGATAGGGCTAGGCTTGCTCATATAAGGCTCTCTTAGATTTGGATTTCCACATCATAATCCTGAACTAAAAAACACTCAATACTAATAGTTATCATTTACTTTTATTTACACATGTACTACCTAACTTATACGACAGATCCTATTGAGAAACGGATCCTACAAAAAAGAGCCCTTTAGAAAACTAAAGGGCTCTTAGGATTGGTTTGACTCAGCGAACAGAATTAGCTGTTTGCTTGCTCTAGTTCAATCGTTTCTTCAGCGGCTTTCGCAGCTTCTAGCATCTTACGAATAATGAACGATGCTGCCATTGCGATACCTACCATCACGACGGCAAGAACAGTCAGCATTTGGAAGTAATCACCGTAAACCGTTTGCACGATCTCTTGTGTGATCTCTTGACCTTTCTCTAGTGCAATAGACGTTGAGAATACCGCGCCAACAATGCCTGATAGTGCGATAGCAACAGAGAACAAGCTTACTGAGAAGTTTTCAATGTGCTTAGGTGCAACAGACAGGATGAAGGCTACAACCATTGAACCTACAATCACTTCACCGAATGCTAGGAAGAAGTGAATCGCTAGGAAGACTTCTGGGCGGATCAGAACATCGTCACCCACTGTCGTTACTGCCATCGTAAGGATACCGAAAGCGATAGCCGTAAGGATGAAAGAGAAACCGACTTTGGTTGCAGTTGAGAAGTTAATGTTTTTCTTTTCTAGGCTAGAGAAGATACCCGCGATGATAGGACCAGCAACCATACACCATAGTGGGTTCATTGCCATTGAAGCTTCAGGTGCAACAGGGATAAAACCAAATAGATCGCCACGCATTGTGTTGATCGCTACCATTGTCATCGAAGTCATCATCTGACCGTAGTACACGAAGAAACATGTCGTCAGGAATGTGATGATTAAAATAGTGCCCATTTTCAGCATGTCTGATTTCTTCGATTTCAACATCAAAGAGACAAAGTAGACGATTGCTGCACCGCCAATTGCGTATACGATGTTTTGGCCAATATCCATGTTCGAGAACATGAAGAATACCAAGCCAATCATAGCGGCTGAAAGACCAAGGAACGCTGCCCAGTTTTTAGTGCTTACTGGTTTTTGGTCGATTTCAGCACTTGCTTCAACAAGGCCTTTGCGAACAAAGATCATCATCAGAAGCGCAGCACCGGCTAGAACCGCTGAAAGAAGGAAACCACCGTGGAAACCAACAACAAGTACTAGCATTGGGAACAGGTATTGGCCTAACAGAGCACCAATATTGTTTACTGAGTAGTTGATTGGGTAGCAGTTCTCAAAATCTTCTTGAGTTTTGAACGTGCGTTTGTAAAGACTTGGGTAAGAAGGGGACATCAAACCACGTGCATAACTTGCTAACGCAATACCACATAATGCCATCGGAACATTGGTTGCTGCTGCACCAAGTACCAGTAGAACGTAACCACTTGCGAACCCTAGGAAGGCAATGGTTAAAGATCGGTAAGCGCCTAAAAACTTGTCGGCGATAAAGCCACCTGCGATAGCAAATAGCGGTCCGATTGCAGAGAAAGCACCAACAACCATCATGGTGTCGGCTTCATTGTAGTTCAGATCTTCAAGGAAGAAACGAGTCAAGATCACCATGACGCCATAGAACGAAAGTCCGAACATCATTTGGCAGAACATCATTGATTTGTTTAATCTATTCCACATTATTTTATTCTCACGTTTGTATTAATATGTAGTGTAATTACCCGATTATAATATCATTAGTAGTAATACATAAACTGAAACATCTGTCCCAAACAGAACTATACTCGATATATCTTTTCTTATGAGTGCATTCATATTTCTCATGAATGAGATTTGCAACGTTAGATTTTGCAAGTGGATGCATGGCGGTATGAAATTTAGCCATCATCATTTGTGGCTAAGTAATGAACTAATAAAGGGAAAGTTAGAGGTAGTCATTCTGTAAGTTATTTTGAGTGAGTATCACTTTCAATTAGCTGTTGGGCTTTAGCCAATAAAAAAGCCAGCTTGGTGGCTGGCTTTGTTGAGATATTGAAAACTAAGTTTACAAGAATGCTGTCTCTATAGAGGCTTTCTCCACTCGTGTTCCTGTCTTTTATTCACAAGGTGGTGCCATGTGGATCACGGCTAGGCCGCCTAGAGAAGTTTCACGGTACTTCTTGTTCATGTCTTTACCTGTTTGATACATGGTCTCGATAACCTTGTCTAACGAGATAAGACACTTGCTGGTACGTTTCAACGCCATGCGCGATGCATTGATGGCTTTCATTGCACCCATTGCGTTACGTTCGATACATGGCACCTGAACAAGGCCACCGATCGGATCGCATGTCATGCCCAGTGAGTGTTCCATCGCGATCTCAGCGGCAATACAAATCTGTTCGTTGCTACCACCACGTAGGGCAGTTAGGCCTGCTGCGGCCATTGATGAAGAAACGCCGACTTCACCCTGACAACCTACCTCTGCGCCAGAAATCGAAGCGTTGGTTTTGTATAAGATGCCGATTGCGCCAGAGACTGCCAAGAAGTCTTTAAGCTGCTTGGTGTCTAGCTCCTTGATGAAACGATGGTAGTACATCAATACCGCAGGAATAACCCCAGCCGCACCGTTGGTCGGTGATGTCACGACCTGACCGCCCGCTGCATTCTCTTCACTCACGGCAAAGGCAAATAGGTTAATCCAATCCATGATCTCCATTGGATCGTTTTCAATCGAGGCATTCGCTTCAAGCTTTTTAAGCAGAGCAGGTGCTCGACGAGTGACTTCTAGGCCGCCATCAAGGATGCCTTCCGTGTCAAAGCCACGCTGCATACACAGAGACATCACCTTCCAAATTTGGTCGGCTTTCTGGTCAATCACATCCATACCTTGGAATGAAACTTCGTTACGTAGAATTAAGCCACCAAGGCTCAGTCCTTGTTGTTCGGATAGTTCAAGCAACTGATCAGCAGAAGAGAAAGGGAACTCAACTTGAGTTTCTGCTTCCTGTTTGCCGTTTTGTAGCTCATCAGCGGTTGCGATAAAGCCACCACCAATCGAGTAGTAGGTTTCCATATCCAGAAGGCTGCCGCTTTCGTTAAAGGCAGAGATAGTCATACCATTTTCATGCAGCGGAAGGTTGGTCTTGTGGAAGAGCAGATCGCTTTCTACATCGAAATAAATTTCATGGTTACCGCTAACCAATAGAGATTTATCTTCAATCGCCTTACGCATTGCTTGGTTAGCACTGGTGATTTTAATGGTGTCGGGGCGGTTACCTAGCAAACCTAACAAGGTCGCTCTGTCTGTGTGGTGACCAATACCCGTCAATGATAACGAGCCGTATAAGTCGATTTGAATACGCTTCACTTGCTTAAGCTGAGCATCAATTTTTTGGGTAAAGTTAAACCCAGCGATCATTGGTCCATTTGTGTGGGAGCTGGATGGTCCAACCCCAATTTTGTAGATATCAAAAATAGACAGCATAGTAACTTCCTGTGAAGACGGTTCGATGGACGAACTCTGTGTAAAATTTGTATTTGGTTAGTTGCACTTCTTTGAGTGAACCTGTTCTGTGGGTGAAACAGTTATGCGATAGAGCGTATTCATTGATTGAAAGGGCTCTTTTATCGACTAGTGCTAACAAGCATAGAGCGATGAAATACAAGAGCGTGCTATGTTTGCTGTAAAGCGACACGTTTATTCTTGTATTACCTAAGATGTCGCTATCAATAGTGAGCATTATTGCGAGCAACATATAAGAATTTCAAAATACTTTTGTTAACAAGTATTGTATACATAATTCACTCCATCTAATCCCCAAAACGAGACTTGAACATAAAATGAGCATTAATCACCTCCTTATTGTGCTGGGTAAGCGACTTAATGAGAATAAATTGACTGATGAAGGAATCAGTCGAGTTGATGCTTTGGTTGAGTATCTGGCGGAGCCTTTGGTAGAAGAGTCGAATCAGCAAACTGCGGTAGCATTTTGTGGTGGGCTAACAAAAGGGCAAACACTGTCTGAAGCCGACGCGATGCACCAGTACTTTAGAAAGCTTGAAAAGCAGCGTGAACATCCGTTTTCTTTAGGGGCGATTTTGCTCGAGCAGCACTCGACCAACACTGTCGAGAACATACAGAACTTGGCCTCAGAGATGATTGCAAGCGGGCTGTTTACTCGCGGGCAAAGTGTGCAAGTGACATTCGTTTCGAATGACTACCACTTACAACGTATATTCGAGATTCAATCGCTCATGGACGAGCAAGGTTTACTTAAAGTTCTCGTCGAAAAGTGTTCAGCACTTGGAGTCGATTTGCAAATAGATTGCCTGTTAGAGGCTCATGTTGCAGTGCCATACCCACATCAAAGTGCTCAAGGGCAATTGTTTCTGTTAATGGATGTACTGACCACTTATCGAGTTTATCTTGAAGGTGTTTGTGCGGGCGTATTTAAGCGAAATTTGGAGTTGGTGAGGCGGGAGCCAGAAAGACTGTCTTTGGAAGCATTGATCACTGCCAAAGAGCTCGTTGGACGTTCATCTGACTTTGACATTGTGGAGAGTTTACTCCCAGCATTGGAGCGCTGTATCCAGCAGACTTCAGTGGGAACCGATGTAAAAAAAGTCAGGGAATACCTAGCTCTACTAGATACTAACCTGACTTTATTGAATCGTTATTTAGATCCGGAATCGGATCACACACATCGCTGGTGGCGATAGGTGATTATTTCTTTCTCGTGATGCCAATAACGGTCTTTAAACTCGCAAAGGCAATCAGACAGTAAGCTAGAAGCTCAGTGCCTTCTTCAGTGATGTTTTTAACCGCTCGAACGTAATCATCGCCCATAACATTGTGCCAGAAGGCTCATGTGTTTTTTACAGTGATTAACTTTGGTTTTCTGAATCTTGCTCATGGTTATTGCGGTAGTACTCCCACTGCTCAATGCGCTCGCCGTTATCGAATACACAGTAAGTTGTACGCTGATTGTTTTCAGTAACCGTGTCTAATTCACCGTCTTGTTGAACACAATAAACCGCTGCTGGGTTAGCGACTGAAACACGTTGGCCCTCGCTATATTCTGCATAGTCGTTTGCACAACCGCCTAATACAACGGCACATACAGCCATCAAACCAATTTTCTTCATGTCTATCTCCTACGTGATAACTCTATAATCGAATGCGTTAAGTTCTACAGAACCAAATGAGAAGCTCTATGAAATTAGTATATTTTAGATTTCAGAAAAGGTTGTCCTAATTTGGTCAAGATATTGAAATAGGTTGATATTTCTTCATGTTTAACGACTTTTTGAGTGTTAGATCAAGCTAAGTGGATTCAAGTTACCGTAGGAATATCCCCGTCCGATCCGTTCTGGTTAGCGGTTGTGAACCTCGAATCTATTGATGATTATGATATGATGCCGCCAAATTCAGTAGAGCAGTCAGAATCATGAGACACCTAAAAACAACCATCCATCCTGATATCGACCATCTAGACAATAAAACGGTCTATAAGCGCAACGCTGCCCGTGCCATTGTGTTAGATGGTGAAGACATTCTGATGCTGTATACAGAGCGTTATCACGACTACACCATTCCTGGTGGTGGTTTGGATGAAGGGGAAGATGTGATCGCAGGTATGGTTCGTGAACTCGAAGAAGAGACTGGCGCGAAGAATATCCATAGCATCAAGCCGTTCGGCATTTTTGAAGAGTTTCGTCCTTGGTACAAAGATGATGCAGACATGATGCACATGATTTCTTACTGCTACTCATGCAAGATCGATCGTGAGCTTGGTGAAACGGCTTACGAAGATTATGAAGTGAAAAACGGGATGAAACCGGTGTGGATGAATATCCATGAAGCGATCGCTCATAACGAAAAGACCATGGCAGAGAGCCCTAAGAAGGGCATGAGTATTGAACGTGAAACCTTTTTGCTGCATTTGATTGCCAAAGAGATGCTTTAGCCGTTATCAATACTAGCCTGCTAAGCTATTTATTTGCCGCCACTTTTGGCGGCAAAGTTGTTTCTAGCAATGCTAAAACTTAATACCCGAAACTAATTATTGAATATGGTTGATATTGTCAACTAAGTGTTTTTGATGTATCTTTACCTCAGCGATGAACCTATCTAGCTTAACTGCCCGGTTATATCGTTAAATCTCGCTGTGAGCCTGCCCTAAACAAAGAATACTATGAATAAAAGACAGTTTATTGCCCATTACCTACGCATGAATCGCACCTCGTACTTATTGGCGATTGTGTTCATCTTTCTCGTCAACTGGTTACAAGTAGAGATCCCTCGTTATATCCAATTGGCGATAGATTTGATTGATGATGCCTCTTCAACTGGCCACCAACAGCTTCAAACCTATGTTTGGATTGTGGTCGGGATGTCGGTTGCCATGGTGGTGGTGAGAATTCTGTCTCGTATCTATGCGCTTAATCCGGGGCGAATTACAGAGGCCGCACTTAAAAGTACACTTCTACAAAAGTTGAATCGCTTACCGAGCAGCTTTCACGAACGCTTTGCTTCGGGTCGACTGATCTCGATTATCAACAATGACCTTAGTGGCATTCGACTGATGTTTGGTGTCGGCTTCTTGCAGTTCTTCAATGCCTTGCTTGCGTTGTCGTTGACGCCTCTTTACATGTGGCGCATATCGCCAGAACTCACACTGTATTCGATCATTCCTATCTCAATCGCTTTTGTGATTTTCCGTGTGGGCTTCAAGCGTATGAAAATACTGCATTTAGAGCACATGAAGCGCCTACAAAATCTGTCTGCTCAGCTAATGAGTTACCTGTCTGGGATTGATCTCATTAAGAGCCAGCAGATGTCACCCTGGGTGAAAGCTGAAACTGAAAAACTGAACCAGTTATTGCTTGAATGCCGCCTTAAAATTACACGCATTCAAGTCTTCTTTATGCCGGTACTCGACTACGCCAATGACCTGATGAAAATCATCATTCTTGGGCTTGGTGGCTACATGTTAATGAGACAGGAACTCACACTTGGTGAGATTACCGCCTTTCTGACTTACTCGGTTTTGCTCGCTATGCCATTGATGCAACTTGGCAGAATCGCGACCATTTATCAGCGTGGCATGGTAGGTATTCAAAGTGCACAAACCATTCTTAATGCCAAAGTCCCGGAGCTTGATGAAGATAAGCTGACTGAACTAGATGTTGAATCACTGAAGGGAAAAACGTTTTCTGTTCGCAACCTCAGCTTCAGCTATTCAGGTGAAGAACGCGTGATTCTCGATGACATCAGCTTTGATATTCCAGCAGGTAAGAAAGTGGGTGTGTTAGGCGGGATCGGAGCGGGTAAAACGACATTAGTGAACTGCTTAAACCACCACTTGGATGTACCACAAGGTTCTGTTTTCCTTGGTGAAAGAGATGTCACTAGCTTCTCACGCAGTGACTTACGCCGTTACGTGAAAACCGTGACTCAAGACCCTTACCTGTTTTCAGCAACCGTCGAAGACAATATCCGCTTTGGTAGCCTAGATACCGATTTGGCAAAGAGTCAGGTTGATGAAGTGCTAGAGCTCAGCCAGTTGGCTAGTGATGTGACACGTTTTGAACACGGCGATCAAACCTTAGTCGGTGAGAAAGGGATCATGTTGTCAGGTGGTCAGAAGCAGCGCTTAAGTATTGCGCGTGCTTTATTGCAACCCACCGACCTGATCATCATGGATAACGTTCTATCGGCTGTCGACTATGAAACAGAACGTAAGATCTTGGAAGGTTTGTTTAAACGTTTGGAAAATCAATCGGTTCTTGTGGTTTCACACCGCGTTAATGCCCTTGAATATATGGATGAAGTCATCGTGTTGAACGAAGGTAAAGTGATCGCGAAGGGCGACCACGCCACGTTATTGAAAACCTGTGATTACTATTACGATACATGGCAACTACAGCAGAATGAAACGGAGGCAGCAGCATGTTAAAACGTGTTGATCTCAAGTACCTCAAGCACTTTTTTAAGTTTGCTAAGAAATACAAAGGCTCTGCGATTCTGGGCATCGCTATGCTTCCTCTTTCTGTCATCACGAGCTTGTTGTTCCCTTGGCTGATCATTCAAGTGATCGATGTTCACCTGAGTCACGGGGATATGGATGGACTGCTCGAGTACGTCTTCTATCTCGTTGCCGTGCTGGTGGCGAGCTATGTGGTGGATACCACCTATTCGTACAACCTACGTAAAACCGGGCAATACACGATAACTGACATGCGCTCAGTGTTGTTTGCTCGCGTGCTCAAACTGCCACGCAGCTATTTTGATAACACACCGATTGGCGTAACGCTTTCACGATTAACCAGTGATTTGGAAACCATCGGCGAGACGTTTGTTCAGTCGGTTGTCGGGCTAGTTAAAGACAGCATCAATACCATTGCTCTGTTAGTGATGATGTTCTTTATTGATTGGCAGTTAACGATGATTGTATTGATCATTATGCCACCAGTGATGTATTTGACGGTTTATGTACGAAACCGACTTCGTGCACTCTATAAGGTGACTCGTTCTTCGTTGGCTCGCGGTATTGGCTTTTTACAAGAAGTCTTATTTGGCATGAAAACCGTTCAGATGTACCGAGCGGAAGAGCAAGTCGAGCAACGCTACCAAGGCTATACCGATGAGTTTTTAAGAGCGCAGAAGAAGATCAATAAATACGATGCGATTTTGTTCTCGTTTATCTCTGGCATCACCTCCATCACTATCGCGATTATGATCTGGTATGGCTCTGAGCAAGTGTTAGAAGGGGCGCTCACCTTGGGTGTGCTGATTGCGTTCATCAACACCTTAGAGAAAGTGTTTGTTCCGATTCGTGACTTTACTTCGCAGATCGCTTCGATTCAGAGTTCATTTGCAGCGTTTGACCATATTGAAGAGCTGTTTGTTGAGCCGACTGAAGAAGAAGGGCGCAACCTGTTGTCATCTAACAAGGTTGAGAAGCAGCTTGAACAGTTTGTGAGCCTAGAGTTTAAGAACGTAAGCTTCCGCTACAAAGACGACTCTCCCTACGTTCTAAAGAATGTCTCGTTTGTATTGGAGAAAGGGCATCAAATCGCGCTTGTGGGTTCGACGGGCTCGGGCAAGTCGACGATTCTGCGTCTGATCTCTAAAGCCTACCAAGACTATGAAGGCAGCATTTTGTTGAATGGAATAGAGCTGTCACAGCTCTCAAGTGAAGACTCTGCTCATTTGTTCTCAATGATGATGCAAGACGTGCACTTATTTGAAGAGACCATTCAATTCAATATCGCGCTGGGCAAAACGCATCTATCTAGAACTGAGGTTGAACAGGCGGCGCGCTATGTTTATGCCGATAAGTTTATTGAACAATTGCCACAAGGTTATGACTTCCACTTGGAAAAGAACGGCTCTAACTTGTCTGTAGGGCAAACGCAGCTTATCTCGTTCGCTCGAGCGGTTGCACAGGGTGGTCAATTGATGATGCTTGATGAGGCGACCAGTTCGGTAGATTCAATCACTGAAGACCTGATTCAAAAAGCAATGCAGCGCCTTTTCAAGGAAAAAACCGTGATTGCGATTGCACACCGTTTGAGTACCGTTCGTCACTCAGATACGATTTTGGTGTTGGAAAAGGGTGAAATTGTTGAGCAAGGTAATCATCAACAGCTGGTGGCACACAATGGTATTTATGCTGGCTTGTTACAAGAATCGATTGTAGAAACGGGCGACTCTCAAGTAACGGTTGCCTGATCACCTCAAATCAGGTTTACCGTTATCGATACTATGAATTGGTGTTGCTTATGTTTCACCAATTTCTATTCTTTTCTAGTATTCCCAGTAGCTTAGGGAAAATAAAACATATTTTACGATTATTAATATGTTATGATCTCCCTACTACTAAAGGGGTGTCTTAGGGCATCGGGATGTATGCAAGCAAAAAGAACCGGCTTGTGTCAGTCACTTTCTGGCGAATATGGAATCGAAAATGTTGTTGGAAGAAGTTGTAGAAATTATCGAATTAACCGACTCAGACCATTTATCTCAAGCAATGGAACTGTTTAACGAGCATGGTTTTGTTGATGCTGAGTCTTTACCTTTTATGAATGTTGTTTTTGAAACAGCACCAGATCAACTTGCGAAGAAGCTGTCGCAAATTGGTTTTAAAGGTTTAGTGCAAGTCGAAAAGAATGAAGATGCATCAGGCTTCACCATTATTGATGCTGACCGTGTTCTGCTAAAAGATTCTGCTTAGTCGAAAGGCTCTGCTTAGCTGCAAGATTCTTCTTAATAACAAGAATAAGATTCAGCTTAGTGAAAAGACTCTATCCAGTTCAGTAACACCCGTTATGATTATTTGAGGTTAACACAGTGACAACAGCAACCGTTTCATCAACAGAACAACATATTTCCAACGAACATGCGCTTTTAGGTGCATCGTTATTAGCGTCTCAAAAAGTTGAGTTGGCTCTGTTCAGTGTGATCTCTAAATTAGCTAAAGCCCTATCAAAAGAGCAGCAACAGTCATTAGGTTTGGATTTGGATACCTTTTTAAGGGAGAAGCCAAGTGAACAAGCCTCGACTCTGAGCCGCTACGAAAATACGTTTGGTGAACAACTTCCTTTGAAGGCTAATGAACTCAACGATTTTATTTATCATCGAAACTTGGTCACTCGTGGCTTTTGGCGTGTGACTGGTGCTGATGTTAAAGGCGGTGAGAAACTTGCTAACCCAGAGCTTTATTTAAAAGAGTTCTTGGCTAAATGTGAATACTGGCAAGTGATGATTGATACTCAAACCAAGTAATCAAATTGAAATAAGAAAGCCATAGCGAACATGCTATGGCTTTTTTGTTTGTGCAAACCGTGTTGAATTCTCTGAATCTAGAGCATCATCTTCAATACATAGTTCCTAGAGACAAAGTGGTGTTTAAGTGCGGCACTGATATGCAGCACAATTAAACAGGCTAGGGCAATACAACTGGCACGATGGAAATAGAAAAAGAAGCCGTTGATTGCAGAGTCGGTAATTAGATTATTTACGCTCACTAACCAAAATAAAGAGTACGGTTCTTTTAGCATTAAGTAGCCGGTGCTGAAAACCATAAACATCACAAGATACATCAAAGAGTGTGCAAGCTTGGCAACGCATTTTTGCCCTTCAGGCACAGAGGTTGGCATGCTTGGCGACGAGCGAAAGTGGCTCCAGATATAACGAACCACAAGCAGTGGCGTCGCAACGGTCGCCAATGACATGTTGAGCACTGACAGAAAAGAAAACAGCTCTGGATGACTGGTGACATAGTGCATTACATACCCTGCGATCGTTGCATAGATGATTACAGAAGCCATTACCCAGTGCAGTACACGGCTTACTAAATCGTATCGTGGATTATTCAAATTAACCTCGTTCTGATCGTTATTAATATAAGATTCATCTCGATGCAATAAACCATTTTTCGGTATATTCGCATCGCGAATTAATCATATAGAACAGTATTACGCGGTATTTTTATAATTTAGAAATTAATGATGTTGCTTCAGGTGTTTTATAATTATCAATGATGTTTTAGAGTGTTAATTCCAATATGGACATAGCAAACTTGTCGACTTCCTAGCTTGTATGCCTATTACGAGATACAGTTAGTCTAAATATAAACATATAAGGAATGTATAATGCTTCGAATCTTATTGGTTGCAGTTATCTCGGTGTTCAGCACGATGAGTTTTGCAAGCGAAGATGTTAAGTACTCGGAACAAGAGTATTTGGATAGACCGCTGATGGAACGCTATATCTTGGATGAGTTGAAGCAGCTTCGAATGGAACAGCAGGATCTTGAAAGACGCTTGACCATTCAGATGACTGACCGGGAACTGACTGTGGCAGACAAGTCTCTGAATTACGCCAATGTAACCGTAACCTACTTCTTCTACATTATTGCTGGTGTGGCCTCTCTTATCGCGCTGGTGGGTTGGCAATCCATCAAAGAGCTTAAACACACAACTCAAGACATGGCTGATAAGCGACTTAATTCTATCGCTCAAGACTATGAGAAGAAGTTTAATGTTCTTGAACGGGATCTTAAGCGCAAGACCAGAATCATTTCCGACAACAACCGCGAAATTGAAATTATCAATGAGATTCATAACCTATGGTTGAGAGCACAGAACGCACAAACGGCAGAGCAAAAAATTGAAATCTACGATGAAATACTGAAGGTTCGTCCTGGAGATTTAGAAGCACTTACTGCCAAAGCTGACGCTGCTATGGATATACAGGAATACCACTGGGCAATGAGTCTTTGTAACCGTGTATTAGAAGTCGATGACCAAAATGCTCATGCCTTGTATCAACGTGCTTGCGCCTATGCTCGATTAGGGGCAGAAGGTCAAGCTATCGATGACTTAGAGCGCGCTATTGAAGCCAGTGGGTCCATGAGAGAGCTGCTAACTGAAGAGCCGGACTTTGAGATGCTGCGAGGCTTAGAACGCTTCGAAGTACTTCGTGAAGAGTAATATGAGGTAAAGATCCGTGTTAACTAAGGTGGTGGGCTTTGCATGCTCACCATACTTTCACACCTATCGCGCTATGGTTTCTTACATTTCATTTATTTTTTTGATTTAATTGTTATGTTATAACACTTTCTAAGTTCCTCGTTATAACCGCTAAGTATTTTATGAAGTTCCTCCGTATTGGTCTGATCGTTACTGCGATCAGCGCATTTTCCCTTGCTGCTTTGCTCTCTTTTCACTCCAAACCAGCACCAGAAATCTCTATCAAAATAACACCTTACCAAGGTTCTCAACCTAATGATAAGGAAGTCATCGACTCGCAAGCGACTCCCAACTCTTTGGTTAAGGTCCATTATTTTGTGAAAGTTGGCGATACGCTAAGCAACATCTTTTCGTCATGGCAACTGCCATATGGAACCGTTCAAAAGGTGATGGAAGCGGATCTGGAGTCTTTGAAACTCGACACAATAAAACCTGGTGACCATCTAGAGTTGCTTTTGGATAGTGACTCAAAACAGCTTGTGGAGCTGATTTATCACGAGAGTTTGGTTGAGCAAGCAGCCTTTACTCGAAACGATGATGGTAGCTTCACCTATAAATTCCACGAGATCCCAGGCGAATGGAAAGAAAAACTCTATGCGGGTAGTGTTCACGGTAGCTTTTCAACGTCAGCCTACAAAGCGGGGTTAACTACTAACCAGATAGCCAATATCACTCGAACGTTAAGAGACAAGATTAACTTCTCAAAGCAGTTAAGAGCGGGCGATGAGTTTAATGTGTTGGTCAATGAGCAATACACAGGCGACCATCTAACAGGAAAAACGGAGATCCAAGGCATATCGATTACGTTACGAGGTAAGGAAGTGGCCGCGTTTCTTGCTCCAGATGGACGCTTCTACGACAGAGAGGGTAACAGCCTTGAGCAAGCGTTCAATCGCTACCCAATAGACAAACAATTCCGAAGAATTACTTCGCCATTTAACCCGTACCGTAAGCACCCAGTGACCGGACGTATATCTCCGCATAATGGTACTGACTTCGCAACACCCGTAGGGTCGCCAGTTTATTCAACCGGTGACGGTCGAGTTATTGCTATTCGTAACCACCCGTATGCGGGGAAATACATAGTGATTGAACATAACAGTGTTTACAAAACTCGCTATCTGCATTTGAGCCGATTCTTGGTTAAGAAGGGGCAACAGGTTAAGCGTGGGCAGAAAATTGCGTTGTCTGGCACGACTGGTCGCGTAACCGGGCCGCATTTGCATTTTGAAGTACTGGTGCGTGGAAGAGCGGTGGATTCAATGAAAGCGAACTTACCTTTAGCGAGTTCTATCTTACCTGAAAATAAAGGTGCATTCTTGGCGAGAGTTGCCTCGTTTGATGACATGCTCTCCGGGCAAAAGGTTGCACGAGTAACATCTAGCTAAGTATCAGCTTATAACCGTTCTAACCCTCTGGCGGCTAATCATCAAAGGGTTGGAACGAGTTTTCATTAGGCTGCCTGATTGCTCAATAGCTTAAGTGCTCAACATCTTATGTGCCCAAGTGTTGAGAGATTAAGTGATTAAGTGACTAATTGACCAAGCGATTAAGCGATTAAGCGACGACAACCGCCGTGCCACTAGCAGAGACCATCAACATGCCATTACCTGTTCCCAAGACTTCGTAATCAATATCTACGCCTACCACCGCGTTGGCACCCGCTTCAATCGCTTTCTGTTCTAACTCTTTGAACGCGTAGTTACGTGCTTTTTCCAGTTCTTTCTCGTAGGTGCCAGAACGTCCACCCACAAAGTCACGAATTCCTGAAAACATATCTTTGAAAACGTTCACCCCTAGAATGGCTTCTCCGGCAATAACCCCTTTGTAATCGACAATGCGCTTGCCTTCGACTGATTGTGTGGTGGTAATAATCATAATGGCCTCTTGTAAGCTTGCTGAGCTGTCACTCGCTTATTGATTGATAGTTTGGTCTTGCTCTTGAATGTCATCGTTCAGTGCTGTCTCTGAGCGTGTGAATTCATGTCTTAACCATGTTCTCAGTTTTAGCACACTTTCTTGTTTTAATTTGTTTTTTGGGCAAACAAAGTAAAAATCTTGGTGCGGGTTAGCAACCGGTTTACCCAGTTCGACAAGCATCCCGTGGCTGATGTCATCCTTCACAAACAAGCGATGTGTAACCAATACGCCTAGTGAACGAATCGCAGCTTGTACTGCTTGAATGGAGACATCGAATGTCAGGTTGCTATGGAATGTGGGCATTGGGATTTGGTAATTGTCGCACCACACTTGCCAGTCGTGTTGTCGCCTGAGGTTAAAAACGCCAATGGTCGGGTTTTGTTTGACGAGTTGTTCGACGCTCAATCCGGTCTGGTTTTTTAATATCGTAGGGCTACACACCAAGATTAGGTCATCGTCGCCCAGTTTCTCGCTGTAATATTGTTCCCACTCGTTGGGTTTGCCATGTACAAGCGCAACATCGACCCCTTCCTGCTCGATATCGAAAGGGCCAGTTAGCGTCGAAATGCGGATATCAAGTGAGGGAGCGAAGGCTTGGAATTCGGGGACTCGAGGGATCCACCAGTGCATCGCGAGTGAGTTCACCATGTTGAGAGTGATACGGTGATCGTTAGGCGTTCTGGCAAGCTCTTCGGTGGCTTCTATCACCTGTTCCAGTGCTGGCGCGACTTTACGATAATATCGCTTACCTGCGGAATTTAGAACAACACGACGACCGACTCGTTGAAACAGAGGCTTGTTGACCAGTTGTTCTAACGACTTTATCGCTTGGCTTACCGCAGAGTGACTGACGTACAATACCCGCGCGGCGTCGGTCATGCTGCCAGTCTCAGCAACAGCAATGAAAGCATAAACGGATTTAAGCGGAACGAGTTTTTTCATTGGTAAGTTTTCCTTACAGTTATCGTTAATATTACTCGCTATTTTTCATTACGTCACGCCTCTAAAATAGATGTCATAGGAGGTGATAATTATGTCTGATATTACCAAGGCGACGACTTTCATGTTGTTGTCGACGTTCAGTTTGTCTTTAAGCGGCTTAATGGCCAAGTATCTATCTGAAGTGATGCCCACTTCGTTGCTCAGTTTTGTGCGTTTTTTGTTACCCAGTCTGTTTTTATTTCTTTTTCTGACTTTTTACAAAATCAGCAAGCCGACACGAGAAATGTGGAAACCTTTGGTGATGCGAGCGATCTTTATGGTGGCGTGTCAGTGGTGTTTCCTTACTTCACTGCAAACCTTAACGCTAGTTGAAGGGGTCGTGTTGTTCAGTACTGGTCCTCTGTTTATTCCATTGTTAGAAAAGTTAATATTTAGAACCAAGATTCATACAACGACGATCGTGTGTTTAGCTGTCACCTTTGTTGGCGTAGTTATGATGGCGGGCGATTGGTCGCAGTTTGAGTTGGGTTCGGAGTTCTTTAGACCTGCGCTTCTGCTTGGGCTTCTCGCTGGGGTATTTAATTCTGGCTCGCAAGTGAGTTTGTACCGAGCGTCTAAAACTAGCCTGACACCAGCAGAGCTTAACGCGTGGACCTTTTTAGTCGCGGCAATCATTGTGATTCCAATGGTGGTGTTTACTTCAGTTTCTGCGGTGCCTGATGTTCTTGAAAGTGCTGAAAAAGGCTTCGTGTCGGCGTTGCTGTCTTTTGACGATTTACGCTGGATTGTTCTCGGAGCACTTGGTCTTGCAATGTTTACCATCAATACCCAAATCTTCCGTTCCAAGGCGTATAAGCTTGCAGACAGTGGCTCCCAGTTGGCACCTCTGATTTTTACTAACATGCTGTTTAGCGCGCTTTGGCAGGGCTTGTTCTTTGATGATGTGTTTTCTACACAGCAGATGATTGGCATTAACCTGATTGTCGTGGCGAGCATCACCAATACATTGCTGGCAAAAAGACACAGCAAGGCGAAAGCCAAACAAAAACCGCACACCACAGTGGCTGTAGCGACTGTAGTGGACGTTGCGGTATTGGACTCGGCAGCTAAAAGCTAACCATTGAATTATGGCTTATCCTCTGAATGGTTAATTTAAAACTTAGAACAATGAGCGTATGTATTCTTTTACTCGGTCGATGTGTTCGTGCGGGTCAATCTCGCAGCGTTGGTTCATTTCTAGGAATCGCTCAGCGTATTTATCGTAGATTTTGTTTTCCAAAAACAGTAAATACAACTTGGGATCGATATGACCGCTGGTGGCCATGTCGGTCATGATGTTGAGTGATTCGCTTAAGAGTTTACCTTTCTTATAAGGGCGATCACTAGAGGTGAGCGCTTCAAAGACATCAGCAATTGCCATTGCTCTGGACGGCAGAGGTAACTGGTCTTCGTTTAAGCCTCTTGGGTATCCCTTACCGTCGATACGTTCGTGGTGTCCGCTGGCGATATCCGGAATGTTTTGAAGGTAAGGCGGGTAAGGCAACTTGTTGAGCATGGTGAAGGTTTGGATAATATGATCGTTGATCATGAAACGTTCTTCATCGTTTAGCGTACCACGGCGTACTTTCAAATTGTGCAGTTCACCTTGGTTGTATTTAACTTCTCCGGGCTTAAGTACAAACGCTTCTTGCCATACATCGGCAGGGTTAAAGCCATTGTCCCAAGGTATTTTATGCTCCGGTTTGTCTGCAAGCAGAGGCTCCATGACAGGCAAACCCTTTTCCTGACTTGTTGGCTCAGTTCTCTCTTTCTCAACCGACTCTTTTTGGGTGTTAAATCTCTCTTTTTCAGACCAAGACAAACCCAATTGATCATCCAGTGTACGTTTCCATTGGCGTTTGGCTATTTGATCTAAGCGTTCTAGCTGCTCTTCCGTCATAGATTCGCCGCCAAGATTACACTCAGCAACGAAGGCAAACTCCTCATCCAGTTCAGACAGGCTTTGTTCGAGTATTTTGAGTTGTTCTTCTTGTAGTGCACCGTTCGCCATCGCTTTCCAGTAATCGGTTTCCGCTTGCTGTTTCAACAACTCAAAACGCATTCGCACTTCGTGGATTCGGTCGTAAATGGTTTCCAGTTTTGTTGCCTTATCTACCACATATTCAGGCGTGGTCACCTTGCCGCAGTCATGAAGCCAAGCGGCGAGCATCAGCTCTTCCCACTGTTTACTGTCCAATGAGAATTGGGGGTAATAGCGGTCATCATCTATGGTTGCTTGAGTTAGCCATTTGGTGAGCTCAGGCACTCGTTGGCAATGCCCGCCCGTATAAGGTGACTTGGTATCAATCGCCGATGCAATCAGCTCAATAAAGGCATTAAGCATGTCTTTTTGTTGCTGCATTTGGTCGATGTTGTCTTTCGCTATTTCCGCAAAGCTGAGCAACTCTCTTAAAAAGGCGTGCTTGTCTGCCTGCATCTTGGTAATTGGTCTCTCATAGCCAATTGCCACAATCCCTACCAACAGTTTCTCTCGGTTTAATAGTGGAAATAGGTACAGGTCTGAATTGAAGATCGAATCTTGGTAATAGTTGAGAACATTGTCTTCTCTGTTCAAATGGATCGTCTCACCAGATTTAAGCTGACACAGCAACCAAGGCGTGTGTTTGATGAAGTCATTGATGTCGGCCTTAAAAGGAAGAATGGCAAGGTTGGCTGCCGTATCAAACACGTCTTTCTCTTTGGATTGAGTGAAAAGGACAATAGTTTCTGCTTTGGTAATTAAATAGCTTTGATGAGCAATGTTCTTGGCTAAGATCGAAAACTCCTGATTCCCGGCGGTGTCTCGAAGTAGGGTAATCAGATCATGAAGCGTGTGTTCCATTAGCTCAATCGAGTGGGCGAGGTTAGCCACTTCTTGAATCATGCTTTTGGGATAATGAGTACGCCTGAAGTCGAACCGAGCGATGTTGTCGGTGAGTTGCATCAGCGTATTGAGCGGCTGAGACAGTCGATTAGCAACAAACCATACGATAGCGAAGCAGATGAACAACATCCCAATCGCGACCGCAACTTGCTTGTCTCGCATCGAGATAAGATCAGCGAGCAGCTCATTGTGTGGCGTCGCTTCTGCCAAGTATAAGGTGACATTTTGAGTCAGTTGAACCGGCGTTAGCGTTAGTGCCCAAGTGTTTAAGTTGTACTCAACGTTTTTTAGATTGAGGTTAAACTTCTCTTCATCAGAGATAAGCGGCGCAATAACGGACGCTTTCAATGCTTCCATCTGTTCACGTTTGGGCACATTAAAGAAGCTTTGGTCTTGCTCACTGCCAGAGAGATTCCCCGTCGTTTGGTTGTTCGTTTGCTCAGTTTTACTTGTGTCATCAGATTGGGAGTCAGGCTTGGGTACTGATAGCTCAAGTTGATGCTGACCGAGAAGATTAAAATGTTGATCGAACAAGGCGAGTCGGGTTTGCGGAGAATAAGCTAATTCACTGATCTGAGAAGAGAGGGAACTCAACGTAAAGTCGGCACCAACCACATGCTTGCCATCGGCAGAACGCCTAGAGAGCGTAATACCATTGGTTTGCAGGAAATAGAACAGATAGGGTTCAGAGAGTTGTATTGAGCCATCAGGCTTTGCGTTACGAAACCAAGGACGAGTGGTGGGGTTGAACTTACTCTCTGCTTGTCGAGTACTGATCACTTGATGTGCGCCATCAAGATAGGTAATAAAGTTTTCACCGTCTAGATTGGTGCTGCTGACCATCATGGTCGCTTTAGCGGGCGCGCTGTTTTCGGCTCTCTGTTTATTGGTGCTTAATGGACGAAAGATTCTGAAGTCACCATCTTCAGAACCATAAAATAGAGCGACCAAATTGGTGTTTTGCTTGAAGATGATATCGACCGAAGCAAGCCAAGAGTCTTTTTCGACAGCGGAAGCTTGATGAGCAACAAACGGGCTCACCGCCATCACATTTAAGGTTGTGATAACAGGGGCAATGGCTTGTTTAAATACTGATTCCAGTTTGTCGCGGTGCTCATTACTGATCTCGCGCACTGTGCCTAGCAGCAGCTCTTGGGAGTGCCGATAACTAATCGAAATCAATACCGCACCGACAAGTGTTGTCAAAATTAGGAAAAGGCTAGTGATGTGGATACTCAGCGGATATCGTCTTCTTCTCATCTAACACTCCAGTTTGTAGGCTGGTTTAAGTATTGACGAACTTGGGTAGGTTGCAAAAAATTGGCGCAATTACCGAGTGTGTGCGGTTCTACTTAGATAAGACCAAGCGCTGGCTGGCTCTGGTTAGCCACGTATTCCCGTGTCGTGTAAATGAACCAGTAATAAACCTTGATGTTTAGATGCTAATTGTCACTTTCAACTGATAAACTGGTCAAATTGTTGCCACGAGGCACTTATTTTCAGAAGAAGGTACAGGAGTGTTTTTTCTGAGAAACGTTTAAAGACCGAGCTAAAAGGGCATTGATTCATGGAACTCAAAGTAGATACTCACACCCACACATACGCAAGTGGTCATGCTTACAGCACATTGATCGAAAACGCCAAGTCGGCAAAGCAAAATGGTTTAGCCATGTTTTGTACTACTGATCATTCAGAATCAATGCCGGGCGCGCCACACTATTGGTTCTTCAGCAATCAGCGTGTGCTCCCTCGTTTTATTGAAGATGTCGCAATTATTCGAGGTGTTGAGTCAAACATCATGAACACACAGGGTGAAATCGACATTCATCCGAGTGTGGATAAGAACTTGGATTGGGTGATCGCGAGTTTTCATGAGCCAGTATTTCGCCCATCGGATGTCGCTACCCATACAGAAGCATTGTTGAATGTGATTAAGGGCGGTCGAATTGATGCGCTTGGTCACTTAGGCAATCCTAATTTTGATTTCGATTTCGAAGCCGTTATTCAATGTGCGGTTGAGAACAACGTGGCGATTGAGATCAACAACACCACACTCAAAGGCAATAGCCGAGTTGGCAGTGTTGACCGCTGCTATGAGATTGCAAGAATAGCGAAAGCGAAGGGTGCATTTATTACAACAGGCAGCGATGCGCATTTCTGTTTAGATGTCGGTGGCTTAGACTTAGTCGCAGCATTGTTAGATGAAGTGGGCGTAGATTCGAGTAAAGTGATTACCCATTCGCCAAAGCAGTTCCTAGCCTTTTTGGCCTTGCGCGGTCGTAATGAAATCCCAGAATATTCAGATCTTGTTTAAGAGAATGTCGGCGGGTTTGCATTTCGACACAATCAATTTTTGTGCCTGAAAGATTTTTGTATACACTAGCCGAAAATAATAAAGTCGAAGTGCCACAGTAATGACGGCTCTAACTTCAAAGACACCG
The DNA here is from genome assembly GCF_041439145.1 of Vibrio sp. 1F255. Classification (NCBI taxonomy): domain Bacteria; kingdom Pseudomonadati; phylum Pseudomonadota; class Gammaproteobacteria; order Vibrionales; family Vibrionaceae; genus Vibrio; species Vibrio sp. 1F255. The sequence continues at coordinate 45,415 of NZ_JBGONQ010000011.1, forward strand.
CTTCACTTGGAGAAACAATGAAAACTCGCTCAATCCTTTTATCTGGCTTAATCGCTGCTTCAGTATTGTCTGGCAACGCATTTGCTAATGTAGACCTTAAGAAAAACATGCAAGAAATGAAGCTTGCGTTCAAACAAGCGGCAGAAGCTCAAAGCATTGAAGAGATGCAAAAGCCTATCGTTCGTTTAGATACGCTAGTGGCAGAGCTGAAAACGGGTGTTTACCCAGTCGAGAAAGAAGACAACTTCATGGAAGGCTTCAAAAAGATCAGTGCATCACTGGATAGCATTGAGCAGAAGCTAGACCAAGGTGACTTAGCGTCGGCACAGCAAGAACTTCGTACTATTGATGGCCTTCGTGAAGAGTACCATGAGAAGCGTAACCCAAGCATCTGGAGCAAGATCTTCGGTTAATTCGTTAATCATGAACGTTTGCTAGATAGGTAACAAAGAGCAAACCTCAAGATTCGATTTCTAAAACGCCGCCTTACATTACCCTCTTTCGAGGAAGGTGTAAGGCGGCGTTTTTATTGTCTCTTTTATCGAAAGCCTGCTGCAAAGAGATGAGTATTACTTTCTTAGTTTTAGTGTTGTAACCAGTATTTAACGAAAAAGAGTGTGCGTTAGCTTCAATTTTTTAACTTGCTGTTAATCTTTACGTTTACCTATATTCCAAGTCCCTCATAATAAGGGAAATTTATAAAGACTTGGAATAATGCGCCGAACCTCGTTCAACTTCTTCATGTTACTTGCAACAGCATTAAGCTGGGCGCTAGTGACATTAATGCCTGTTATCAATGCTCATGGTAATAGTGCGGGAGTATGGGCGTCGTTATGTACGGTCAATGGCTTTGAATTGGTTCAAATCGAAGAAGGCGAACCTAATACTCATAAAGGAAAGCCGTGTCCGTTTAGCCATTTTTCCACGTTTCACCAAGATGAACTTCCCACTACACTACTGACAACTCGACTGAGTTCTATTGTCTCCGACAGCTACGCTTTTTTGGCTCTAAGCGAACGCTACACGAGGCAAGCCCCGCGCGGCCCTCCCTTTGTTATTGCTTAAACCTAACCCATTAAAATAATTAAAAAATAAAGTATTAAGTAAAGTTAAACATGCTCAGATTACTTTCTGATTTTTCAGAAGGTATGTTTGCGTGTGTCAAAGGAAATTATAATGTTGAGAAATGAATCTCAAACCCCTGCGAAAGCACAAGCAACTTCGCAGTCTAAAAGCAGTGCAACAACCGGTTCGGAAACCAATATAAAAAGCAAAGACCGCAATAAAACCCTCTATTTCCTCACATGGCGCTGGCACTTCTATGCTGGGCTATTTGTTATCCCGTTTATGTTAATGCTGAGCATTACAGGTTTGGTGATGCTGTTTGATGATGAAATCGAATTGACTTTCCACCACGAAGCCCTAGAGATTGTTGCATCGGGCGAGCCGATTAAAGTGTCACAACAGTTAGCTGCAGTACAACTTCAATACCCACAAGGTTCGGTTACCCAGTTTGTTCCGAGCAAAGCTCCTGATCTGGCTAACCGCTTTTCGGTAGCACTTGTAGACGGCACATCGGTCTTCGCCACGGTAAATCAATATACGGGCGAAGTGGTCGGAGAGATTCCGCGTAGCGACAGCCTGTACCAACTCGCGAATGACATTCACGGCACTTTGTTGATTGGTGATTGGGGTGATTATCTAATTGAAGTCGCAATAAGCTTGTCTATTCTGTTGCTCATCAGTGGTATTTACTTATGGTTACCTAGAGATAACGCGAGCCGCGCTGGTTTTCTTAAGCTTCGATTTGGTTCAGGAACGCGTATTTTAATGCGTGATCTGCATGCGAACATTGGAGGTGTGTTATCGCTCGTTCTGTTGTTGTTTATTCTGTCTGGATTGGCATGGACAGGTTTTTGGGGCGGTAAGCTTGTTCAAGCATGGAGCACTTTCCCTGCTCAAATGTGGGACGATATTCCGCTGTCTGATAAGACGCACGCTTCCCTCAACCATGGCTCAGAAGAAGAGCTACCTTGGAACTTGGAGCAAACACTATTGCCTTTGTCTCAAGATAAGCCAGCAGAACACGTTCATCATGTGGAAGAGGCGACGGAACCTCATGATCACTCTAAGATGGGTGAAGATCACTCTCAACATGTGTTGTCAGCAAGCAACTTCGACATTGATGACGTTACTGAAAAAGCATACTCACTTGGCTTTACACGATACAAGGTGAATTTCCCGCGTTCAGAAACGGGTGTTTACACGGTCACAGCCAACACTATGGGCGGTGACATCATTGATCCAACGCAGGACCGTACTACGCACCTCGACCAATACTCAGGTCGTATTTTGGGTGAGGTGACATGGCAAGATTATAACTTCATTGCCAAAACGTTAGCGGTAGGTATTTCATTGCATCAAGGTGACATCAGCATCATTAACAAGCTTCTAAATGCTTTGTTTTGTTTGGCGTTCATTGTTGTGTCCGTGACTGGCGGTGTGATGTGGTGGATACGTAGACCTTCAGGTCAAAGAAAGCTTGGCACGCCACCGAAGTTTGGCGATGCAGGGCTTTGGAAGACAGGTTTAGTGATCGTGATAGTTATTTCAGTACTGTTTCCACTGGCGGGAGCGACGATCGTGACAGCAATGCTGCTGGATTGGTTACTATTTTCACGCGTTGAGAAATTCAAGACGGCATTGAGTTAATTGATATACAAACTGACCTCCTTTTTGAGGAGGTCAGTTTCATTATTCAGATGACATGCTCTGTTTATTAAGAAGACGTTAGACTTGTACAGCTCTATATTTGATAAAGCTCTAACGGAAGCCCGTCAGGATCGGCAAAAAAAGTAAATGCTTTACCTGTAAATTCATCAATTCGGATCTGTTCGACTTCGACTCTTTGTTCTTCCAAATAGCTTTTGATTTGTTGAACGTCATCAACACAAAAAGCTAAGTGTCTTAGCCCTTGAGCTTCAGGAAAGCTAGGTCTTTCCGGTGCGTTAGGGAAGCTGAATAGTTCTATCTGAGCACCATTAGGTAGCGCTAAATCAAGTTTGTACGACTGGCGAGCCTCTCGATAGTTTTCGGCAATGATCTCAAGTTTTAAAATCTCGGTGTAAAAGTGCTTCGATGCGTTGTAGTTTGAACAGATTATGGCTGCGTGGTGTATTCCTTTCAACATCAGTTTATTTCTCCTGCCAACTTGTCACCTAAGTGCTCCATGGCGTAATCAATGAATACACGCAGTCGAGCGGGCATGTACTTGGTTTGAGCAAACTGCATCGCAATCGCACCATGGTAATTACTCTTGATGGTCCAATCTTCCAACACTTGTACTACAGACCCTTCAGCCAACGCATCTTGAATCACGAAGTCATGGAAAATACCGACGCCTAGACCTTCTTTCACACCTTTCAGTCGCATCTGCGAGTGGTTAACTGCGTAACGTCCACTGACGGGTACTGTGTGAAATTCATCATCTTTAAGAAAATCCCAAATGTGATCTTTGTCTGTCTCTGCAAGATACAAACAGTCGTGTTCAGACAGCTCGGTAGGGTGGTGAGGAATCCCCTTGGCATCTAAATAGTCAGGGCTTGCACACAACACGAGGTTTGTTTTTCCTAACTCTTTCAATACTAAGCTTTCGTCGGGCTTATCAGTCAGGCGGAAAGCAATGTCGATGCCTTGACGTAAAATATCGATGTCGCCGTCAGCCGCTCTCAATTTAAGTTGGATTTCTGGATACTGATTTAAGAATGGAACAACGAAAGGCTGCAATACCGAATTCAAGAAGGCTTCAGGCGCCGCTACCGTTATCGAGCCTGCAGGTTCGGTATGGTCGGAGGTAGACAGTTCAACGGCTTGTTGCGCTGCGTTGATCATCACCACACTCTGATCATAAACCAATTGACCCGCTTGCGTAATGATAAGGGTACGAGTGGTACGCTCAAACAGTTTCACCGATAGCGCTTTTTCCAAGCGGGTGATGAGCTTACTCAAGGCTGACGGTGTCACGCCTAACTGTTTTGCTGCAGCCGTAAAACTACCTTCGTTAACCACCAAAATGAACGAGGCGAGATCCGGAAGCAGGGCGATGAGTTTTGGGTTAATCATAAGTATCCAGTTAAGCTAGTTTCAACGATGAACTTAATGGTAATTGTGAGCGATTTACTCTGATTTGTGAATCAATTTCATTAATTGATTGACGTGATTGCTCTGATAGGTTGTTGTGTTTGAAGCTCATCTGTATAGCGGCGTTGCTGCTGCGCATTCTGAGATGAAAAATTGAGATTTGATATGAAAGCGAAATTAGACGGAAATTATAGCTAATTTGGCGTTTAAAAAAGCAGGTGAAGGGCGTTAATGTGCCCTATGTCACTGGGATGAACTATTATTAGTGCCTGTGATTCATTAATGTTTTTCCAACTAAAGGGATAATCGGAACGGGGATGTTCAACTAGAATATAGGCATAAGTTTTACAGTGTAAATGATCGTGTTGAGATCGTTTACATCCCTACATAAAGCGGCGCGCGATGCTGCTAAATTATAACTAGGAAGGAATGAGACAATGTCTTCTGCATTTTACCAACAGATTCAAACTCAAATCGAAGAAGTTAAAGAAGAAGGTCTTTACAAGTCTGAGCGCATTATTACTTCTGCACAAAAAGCAGCGGTTTCTATCTCGACTGGTGAAGAAGTACTAAACTTCTGTGCAAACAACTACTTAGGTCTTGCTAACCACCCAGCTCTTATCGAAGCAGCTAAAGATGGTATGGATCAGCACGGTTTTGGTATGGCTTCAGTACGTTTCATCTGTGGTACTCAAGATTCTCACAAAGAACTAGAGCAAAAGCTTTCTACGTTCCTAGGTAAAGAAGACACTATCCTTTACACATCTTGTTTTGATGCAAACGCTGGTTTGTTCGAAACAATTCTAGGTAAAGAAGACGCAATCATCTCTGACGCACTAAACCACGCATCTATCATCGATGGCGTTCGTCTGTGTAAAGCAATGCGTTTCCGTTACTCGAACAACAACATGGAAGAGCTAGAGCAGCAACTTATCGCTGCTAAAGAAGCTGGCGCTCGTCACACACTAATCGTAACTGACGGTGTGTTCTCAATGGACGGCGTAGTGGCTAACCTTCCTGCTATCTGTGACCTTGCAGACAAGTACGATGCACTAGTAATGGTTGATGACTCTCACGCAGTGGGCTTCATGGGCGAAAACGGAGCGGGTACTCACGAGTTCCACAACGTTGTAGACCGTATCGATATCATCACTGGTACTCTTGGTAAAGCAATGGGTGGCGCTTCAGGCGGTTACACTTCTGGTAAGAAAGAAGTGATCGACTGGCTACGTCAGCGTTCTCGTCCATACCTATTCTCTAACTCTGTTGCTCCTGCAATCGTATCTGCGTCTATCCGCGTTCTAGATCTTCTTGCGGAATCTGGCGACCTACGTACTCAACTATGGGAAAACTCTGCTCACTTCCGTACTCGCATGGAAGAAGCTGGCTTCACTATGGGCGGTGCAGACCACGCAATCATCCCAATCATGCTTGGTGATGCAAAAGTAGCGGCTGAGTTCGCTGAGCGCGCACTAGAGAAAGGCATCTACGTTGTAGGTTTCTCTTTCCCTGTAGTACCAAAAGGTCAAGCTCGTATCCGTACGCAAATGTCTGCTGCACACTCTCGTGAGCAACTAGACCGCGCAATCGATGCGTTCATTCAAGTTGGTAAAGACATGGGTATCATCTAATTTTAAAGGGATGCCACGAGCATCCTTTAATTGGATAGAACAACACCCAGTAGAACATATAGATTTTTGATTCTCGCCTTACAGTTAGGCGAGATGAACTAGGTAACATTATGAAAATTAAAGCACTTTCTAAGCTAAAGCCTGAAGAAGGCATTTGGATGACCGAGGTTGAAAAACCTGAAATGGGTCATAATGATCTTCTTATTCGTATTAAGAAAACCGCAATTTGTGGTACTGACGTACATATCTACAACTGGGATGAGTGGTCACAAAACACAATCCCAGTACCTATGGTAGTAGGTCACGAATACGTGGGTGAAGTTGTTGGCATTGGCCAAGAAGTTCGTGGTTTTGAAATCGGCGACCGTGTATCTGGCGAAGGTCACATCACATGTGGTCACTGTCGTAACTGTCGTGGCGGCCGTACTCACCTTTGTCGTAACACAACAGGTGTTGGTGTTAACCGCACTGGTGCGTTCTCTGAGTTCCTTGTGATTCCTGCGTTCAACGCATTTAAGATCCCTGCAGAAATCTCTGACGATCTAGCTTCAATCTTTGACCCGTTTGGTAACGCAGTACACACAGCACTTTCTTTCGACCTAGTTGGCGAAGACGTGCTAATTACTGGTGCTGGCCCAATCGGTATCATGGCTGCAGCTGTTGCTAAGCACGTTGGTGCTCGTCACGTTGTAATCACTGACGTAAACGAATACCGCCTAGATCTTGCTAAGAAAATGGGTGTGACTCGCGCAGTAAACGTGATGGAAGAGAAGCTTGAAGACGTAATGTCTGATCTTGGCATGACAGAAGGCTTCGATGTAGGCCTAGAAATGTCTGGTAACCCATCTGCGTTCAATAGCATGCTAACTAACATGAACCACGGCGGTAAGATCTCTCTACTAGGTATTCCACCATCAGACATGGCGGTAGACTGGAACCAAGTAATCTTTAAAGGCTTGGTTATCAAAGGTATCTACGGTCGTGAGATGTTCGAAACTTGGTACAAGATGGCTTCATTGATCCAATCTGGCCTAGATCTAACACCAATCATTACTCACCACTACAAAGTGGACGATTTCCAGAAAGGCTTCGACATGATGCGCTCTGGTATGTCTGGTAAAGTAATTCTTGATTGGGAATAAGCTTTAGCTGAGTAACAAGATATTAGAAAGGCGACAGTTTTTACTGTCGCCTTTTTTACATCTCGGAACTCAAGAAAATGGGCGATATGATCAAGGTTCAGTTGCCCATTTTTTACAGCAATGAGTTGTTAACCCAATGCAGCAGCCTGCATGATGAGGCCACAGATGTAAGCGCCGTATGTACCGAGAGCGTAACCCAATACCGCCATTAGGATACCTACTGGTGCCAATGCTGGGTGGAATGCAGCCGCGACGATAGGTGCCGATGCAGCACCGCCTACGTTAGCTTGGCTACCTACAGCCATGAAGAACAATGGTGCACGAATTAGCTTCGCCATTACAATCATCAGAAGGGCATGGATAGTTAACCATGTAATACCAATGAAGAAGTAACCTGGGTTGTCTAAGATAGCTGTCACATCCATTTGCATACCGATAGTTGCAACTAGGATGTAGATGAACGCTGAACCTACTTTAGATGCGCCACTGTGCTCAAGGCTGCGTGTTGATTTGAAGCATGAAGCAATGAGTGCAAACGTAGTCACCATTACGATTAACCAGAAGAATCCAGAAGTCAGGCTGTATTGCGCCAGTTCAGGAGCATTAGTTGAGATCCATGGTGCGATAATGTCGCTAAAGAAGTGTGCTAAGCCCGTAAGGCCAAACGCAATCGCAGTGATCTTCATTAGATCCGTTGTCGTCGTCGGACGCGCGTTTTCTTCTTGGTACTTAGATACGGTTTCTTTTAGGTCTTCGATAGATGAAGTATCGGCTTTTAACCATGCATCAATCTTCTTCTGACGACCTGCCATGATAAGCAATATTGCCATCCAAATATTGGCACAGATTACGTCCACAGTAATCATCGCAGAGAACAACTGATCGTCAACTTCAAATACTTCTTTCATTGCAGCTTGGTTTGCACCACCGCCAATCCAAGAACCTGCCACCGTTGTTAGACCACGCCATACATCACCCGATACAAGGCCAGGATTTATTTGGTCGATGATCAAGATAGCCAATGGGCCGCCAATGATAATACCGACAGTACCGGTTAGGAACATGATGACGGCTTTTGAACCTAGTCCAAAGATCTTGCGCAGATCTGCAGAGATGATCAGTAGAACGAGTGCACTCGGAAGTAAGTAACGGCTTGCAACAAAGTACAGTTTAGAATTCGAAGCATCGATTATGCCGAAGCTGTTTAATAAAGAGGGAACAAAGTAACAAAGCAATAGACCCGGAACGAACGAGTAGAATTTTTTCAGTGCGCTATTTTGGCTACTTTCCGTGATAAAAACACCGCCAAGAATAACAGCTAACATGCCCATTATTACAGCATCATTAGTAATCATTATTATATCTCCTTTAAGGTGAGCGCAAAGGTCTCACTTTTTTGAATTGCAGGACTATACCGACAACCGCCATTCGTTACAAATTGTAACGATAGACATATTTTGAAATGTTTATGTTAATTTTGATGGTTTGAATTTGTGAATGTCGTGCGTTATTTATTTGATTGATGAATGAATCTGTTAGGGGTTTTGCGGCGTATTTCGATATATGCAATGTAATTCAAGCCTTAGAGAGTGGTCGCTAAGAATTGGGTGGGTGCTTGAATGGTAGGAATGAGTGCATATATAGCCATGTTTTTGGTGTGGTTTATGCGGGGTGGGAATGTTTCAATAATGTAAAAATCGAATCCACTTTTGCCATGTGGTCAGAAATTAAAAATTTTAGCTAGATCACACAAATCTTTCGGATTAAGAGTTTCAGCACCTGATACTTGTGCTCATTTGAGGTTTTGTCGGGGTTAAATGAAAGAAAAAGCGGCTCAAATAGCCGCTTTTGATGGTTGAATAGCATGGTTATCTAGAGCTGTAGTCTAGATTCTGCTTAAGACTCTTCTTCCTCAAAGCCATCTGCATAGCCTTTCGGTGGAGGTGTCCAACCACGTTCAGAACGAGAGTGTTTGTCTGAACGGTCTTTTTTCATATCTTCTTTCATTGCTTCTTCAAGGTGAATGAAGATTTGTCGGTAGTTGTTGTCGTAGCGTGGGTTCTCTTCCGCTTCAGACCAAGCTTGGTAAAGCTTTTCAGACTTACGGCTCTCAACGCGTTGATAAGTCGATTTTTGCTGCTCGACGAAGAATGGGTGATGACCCAAAGAACGCAAGGCTTCAGCGCCCATTTCAAGAGCAGAATGGTAGGTCTCTGATTCAACAAAGTCTGCCCCCGCTTCTCTTAGGCGATAACTATGACCTCGGTCGAATGCACGCGCTAAGACTTTCACTTTAGGGTAGGTGTGTTTAACGTATTTCACTAATTCAACGCTTGAGTCTTGGTTGTCGATTGCCACTACTAGCATCGCGGCTTCTTCGATACCCGCGGTATGCAACAAGTCGTGACGAGTAGCATCACCAAAGTAAGATTTAATATTGATGGAGCGTAATAAGTCCACTTGGTTTGCTTGATGATCCAATACTACGGTATTGACGTCATTTGATACCAACAAGCGGTTTACGATCTGACCAAATCGGCCGATGCCTGCAATGATAACGGTACCTTTCTCTTCTATTTTGTCTTCTTCTCGATCGTTCGATTTTTGCTCGTAACGGGGCAGAATGACTTTATCAAACAGAATGAACAGACCAGGAGTTAAGAACATAGAGAGGGCAACAACCAGTGATAGTGTTTGAACAATATCCGCAGGTAATACATGGTTCTGTGCTGAGAAGCTGAGTAGTACAAAACCAAATTCCCCCGCTTGAGCCAAGCTCAATGTAAATAGCCAGCGGTCGCTGTTTTTGATTCTGAAGATTAAAGCCAGTGTAAACAACACCAAGGCTTTCAGCGCCATCACGCCAAGAGTTAAGCCAATGATGAGTGCGAAATCGTTAAATAGAACGCCAAAGTTGATGCCTGCGCCTACCGTGATAAAGAACAATCCAAGCAATAACCCTTTAAACGGGTCGATGTTAGATTCCAGTTCGTGCCTGAACTCACTGTTGGCAAGTACCACACCTGCTAAGAAAGTACCTAGGGCAGGCGACAAACCAACAAGGCTCATTAGCGCGGCAATACCAATCACCAACATCAGTGCAGTTGCAGTGAAGATCTCGCGTAAGCCAGAGCTCGCAACAAAACGAAACAGTGGCCGACTTAGATAATGTCCACCGACGACCACAATCGCAATTGAAGCCGTAATAACAAGTCCGTATGCCCAACTTGGCAAACCTGCAACTAAACTGAGTTCATCATGGTGTGCAGCGGTTTGGGCGGCACTTTCTGCCAAAGCAACCAATTCAGGAAGAGCCAACAAAGGGATGAACGCCAGCATTGGGATAACGGCAATATCTTGGAACAAAAGTACCGAGAAAGCGTTTTTACCGCCTTCCGTTTTAGACAGGCCTTTCTCATTGAACGTTTGTAGAACAATGGCTGTCGATGAAAGCGCAAAGATCAAACCGATAGTTAAAGCAATCGTCCAAGGTTGACCAAAGAACTGTGCAATTCCCATCACGATAGCGGTCGTACCACCAACTTGAAGGCCACCAAGCCCCATCAATCGGTTTCTCATCGCCCATAGCATCTTAGGTTCAAGTTCAAGCCCGACTAAGAACAGCATCATCACTACACCGAACTCGGCAAAGTGCTGGATGGTTGTTGTCTCTTCGCCAACCAATCCAATGATGGGACCAATCACAACGCCAGCGATTAAGTAGCCGAGAACTGATCCAAGTCCAAGTCTTTTGGCAATAGGGACCGCAATCACGGCTGCAATTAAATAGATAAATGCTTGTAGAAAGTATCCCGTCATTATTTAACCTCTGCTATCAATTCTTCCACAATATGGTTCAACTTTTCTGCCTTGTTGGCTCTTTTGATGTTGATATCACCTGCAACCAAGGCCTGTAAAAGCGTTCTGTAGCTATCGACATGTTGTTGAATACGGTTTTCTTCTAAAGCGGTACGAGATCCAAAAAGCGCAAAAGGCGCAAGATAGTTCATCCCACATAAAGACGCGGTTTGTTCAATTGGGTGAAGCAGTTCTCGAATAGTGAAGTGGTTGTAGCCATCACTTTGGTAAGCATCCTTTTTACCGCCAGCAGTGATGCAACACAGTAAGCTCTTACCTTGTAACTCGTTGCCATCGGTTCCATAGGCGAAGCCATACTCTAGAACGAGATCTTGCCACTCTTTGAGAATTGCCGGTGTGGAGTACCAATATAAGGGGAACTGAAAAATGATGATGTCATGGTCCAATAGGCGTTTTTGCTCACGATCGATGCTGATCTTGAACGTTGGATATTCGGCATAGAGGTCGACGCACGTGACACCGTCAACGCGTTTTGCTTGCTCAAATAACGGTTTGTTTGCTTCAGAACGATGTTGAGAAGGGTGTGCGAATAGCACTAAAACTCGATTTTTCGACATATAGCCCTCTTTGTATATAAACGAATAATACCTATTGGGATTATAGATATACAATAATAGAAGAATGCTTGAAGAACAACGAATTAGCTAATAGTGATTGTTTTTTCATTATCTCATTTCGTATAGTTTACCTTGTTTTAAGGCACTGTATTGTTTATACAATTCAATACTTCGAAAGGATATGAGCTTGTAAAACTAAATATTCGTTAATAATAAAAGCTAACATTTTTACTTTATGTCACCTTAACGTTAGAACGAAACCATTCGACAACTTTTCATACAATGATAACGAATAAAGGAAAGAGTATGAGTACAGATCTGCGTCAACAATGTGATTTTTTGCTTTCTGGTCACTTAGAACCAACTCCGGCACAAACATTCGCTCAGATGGCTCACTGGTGTGAAACAAATAATGTTACTCACGATAGCTACGGTGATGGCGAGTTTATTGAGAGTTTTGAAAAGAAAGTGGCAGATCTGCTCGGTTATGAAGCGGCTGTGTTTGTTATTACGGGCACCATGAATCAACCGACTGCACTAGAAATTGCGTGCCAAGAGAGAAGAAACCCAGTAGTGGCGATGCATGAATCGAGTCATATTATGCGCCATGAACGCCAAGGGTATCAGCTTCAAAATCGTTTTAGTGTTCTTCCTGTCGGTAACGTATTCCGCACTTGGAATGTCGATGACTTAAAGGCATGGCCTGATGAAATCGCAGCCGCATTATATGAACTGCCGATGCGAGAAATTGGTGGGCAGTTACCCGAATGGGAAGAGCTTGAGGCGATTAAACAGTACTGCAAAGAGCAATCGATTCACCTTCATATGGATGGTGCCCGCTTGTGGGAGTGTGGCGCGTATTACCAAAAGCCATACCGCGAGATTGCTAAGGGGTTCGATAGCGCCTATGTCTCGCTGTATAAAGGTCTCAATGGCCTTGGTGGTTCGCTACTGTTAGGCGATAAAGCTTTTGTAGCGAAGGCATCGGCGTGGATGAAGCGCCAAGGTGGTAACGTGTATCACCGAACGCCTTATGTGGTATCTGCTGCGATGCAGTTTGATGAGCGATTAGAACTGATGCCAGCTCTGTATGAACGCACCAAACAGGTTTATCAAATATTACAAGATTACCCTCAGTTCACCGTTAATCCGCAGCAACCGCAGGTCAACATGCTTCACCTATATTTACCTGTGAGCTATGAAGACGGCATTATTGTGAGAGATAACATAGCGAAGAAACACAAGATTTGGATAGGAAACCCAGCGATCAGTGAGTTGCCAAACCAATGTAAGATTGAATGGTATGTAGGGGATAACCTACTAAATTTGCCTGATCATGAGCTGATAGACATTCTAGATTTTATTAGCGAAGAGCTGATTTGATTAACGAAGAGCTGGCTGAAGAAGAACTGATCTAATTGGAACTGAAATGGATACAGGAAAGGGTTCTTATATCCATTTATATAGCTAGGATGTCCGGCTCTGTTACATATACTGGTTGATGTACACATCAACTAAGAACATGAACACTGGAACAGTGCTGAGAAGTCCGAAGAAGACGATTGGCACCCAGTTTTTCATTTTCTTTTTAGGTTGCTCAGTGTTATTCATAAATTCGGCCTTAAATTCGTTGTTGAGTCTGTTTAGCTTTTTGGTACTAAAAATCTAAGTGTATGGTATCAAATAAATGGGTTTAGCCCTATGTAGATTTAGAGAACCGTGGTGTATATCAATCACATAAAATGTAAGTGATTCATAAACGGTTCATAAAGGTTCAACAATAATGAACCTATTACAACAATCATTGCCTTACTCGGCATATTAAATAAATAGCATTCAAAGATTTGGAGAATACAGAATGAAAACAATAGGAAACATCATTTGGTTTCTGTTCGGTGGCGTATTTATGGGACTAGCTTGGTGGTTCTTCGGACTGCTCGCATTCCTAACCATCGTTGGTATTCCATGGGGTAGAGCATGTTTTGTTATGGGTAACTTCTCATTCTTCCCATTTGGTCAGGAAGCGATTTCGCGTGATGAGCTAACCAATGAAATGGACATCGGCACGAGCCCGCTAGGTGTGATTGGTAACGTTATTTGGTTCTTATTTGCGGGGATCTGGTTGGCGATTGGTCACATCATGTCAGCAGTAGCGTGTTTCATTACTATTATAGGTATTCCGTTTGCGATTCAGCACCTTAAGCTCGCGGTTATCTCATTGGCGCCAATCGGTAAAACCGTTGTCGACAAGCGTGAAGCAGAAGCGGCACGAGTAAGAAACTACAAGGGTTAAGACTACAGTTTAAGCCTTATATAGAACTGAAAAAGCACATCACATGATGTGCTTTTTTGTGCCTCGTTTTCTATCTAACGATGCCCCAATCTCACAAACACTCACTAGACATTGTTGAACAAGACTTCAAGCCTAAGGGTGATGTTGGCTTCTTCGGTGTGTTTCTCATGAGGTTCTCGTTCCCATTGATAACGAGGGATGAGTTCGTAGAACAGCCACTCTTTCCATACGTTTTGTCGGTAGGTAACCGAAACCTGAGCGTATTCGTAATGATTATGAGGCTCATCCGTTGCATTAATCGTGGCGCTATATTGAAGTGCTTGGTCTTGGGCAAGGTAGTGATACAAGGTTAGCCCTGTACCATAGTTCCAACCTTTAAGGTCGTCGTTATATCCTGCAAAGCTTGACCATCGAGCCAAGAAATCATCACTTAAAGAAAGATCAAAGTCGATGTCGGTGATCTCACCAGTCTCTTGTTTTTCTTGATATACACGTTGGGTCAGCCTGAATACTGCATCTGTGGTGAGCGGGTAGGTAAAACGATAGCGAGCCTCTATTCTTGGGCGTAATGTCGCTTTGATATTGAAACTACTGTAACCCTTGGCATAGGCGTCATAACGAAGGCCAAGTGCATTCTCTAACTCTTCAGAATCTTGTGGGAAGAAGTCTAAGAATTCTTCATCGCCAACAGACTCGTAGATTAGCTTAAGCCTTTTGCTGACAAAGGGTAAATGCAGGCGTGCGTTGAGCTTGGTGGAATAATCCACGTCACCGCCCTCAGAATAGATGAAATCATTATACCAACGTACAGAGGTTCCGGCTCTGGCGTCCTCGGTAATACGGTCATCCACAAAGAAGTTATCGAACCATATTGCGGGCTGACAAAACTTGCTGTTTAGGTAGTGGTAAGCTTTTTCGACGCGCGTGTCTTCTAACGGTTGGCTGTGACATTCATCCTGTTCCTCCGCGAAGGCAGAGTGGGAAACGAGCGATGCTAATAATGAGGAGTTAACTATCCAACGACTCAATGGAACCTGTTTGTCATTCTATGTATCAATAGTTTGACTATAACTAAGCAGTTATGACAATGCGACTTTTAAAGAGATTTATCTTAATCAGTGGCTATTCAAAACAGAGACTTGAATAACATATGGCAGGTAAAGAAAACGGGCTCAGTAGGTGAGCCCGTTTGTCGATAAGTTTATAAGTGACTTAATGGCAGATTACATTGCCGCTTCGAAAATCGCAGAGATTTCTTCGTGGGTCGCTTGTTTAGGATTAGTAAAACCACATGCGTCTTTCAGTGCGTTGTCAGACAGAGTAGGGATATCTTCTAGCTTTGCACCAAGTTGCGCGATACCTGTTGGGATGTTCACGTCATTTGCTAGTTGAACAATTGCGTTGATCGCAGCTTCTGCGCCTTGCTCTGGTGACATACCTTCAACGTTAACGCCCATTGCTTTTGCAACATCACGTAGACGCTCAGGACAAACTTGCGCGTTGTAGCGTTGAACGTGTGGTAGCAAGATAGCATTACACACACCGTGTGGAAGATCGTAGAAGCCGCCTAGCTGATGCGCCATCGCATGAACATAACCTAGTGACGCGTTGTTGAACGCCATACCCGCCATGAACTGTGCGTAAGCCATTTGTTCACGTGCTTCAATGTCTTCGCCGTGCGCTACTGCCGTTCTTAGGTGAGCTTGTACAAGTTCAATGGCTTTAATCGCTACAGCGTCTGTAATTGGTGTCGCTGCGATAGAAACGTAAGCTTCGATTGCGTGTGTTAGCGCATCCATACCTGTTGCAGCAGTCAGTGATGCAGGCTTAGCAAGCATTAGTTCAGGATCGTTTACTGAAATAAGCGGTGTTGTGTGCTTGTCAACGATCGCCATTTTAATGTGACGTTCCTCATCAGTGATGATGCAGAAGCGTGTCATTTCTGATGCTGTACCAGCCGTAGTGTTGATAGCGATAAGAGGCATCATTGGCTTTTCAGATTGGTCTACGCCTTCGTAGTCTGCAATCTTGCCGCCGTTAGAAGCAACCAGAGCAATGCCTTTTGCACAGTCGTGTGGAGAACCGCCACCTAGAGAAACAACGAAATCACAATCGTTGTCAGTCAGCAATTCAAGACCATCGTTAACGTTCGTGATGGTTGGGTTTGGTTGAGTGCCATCGAATACAACTGCGTCTACGCCTCGCTGGCTAAGAAGGTCTTGTACCTGCTTAACTACACCAATTTGATTCAAGATCTTATCAGTTACGATCAGACCTTTTTTAAAGCCTTGAGACTGAATACTATCAGCAGCATCCTTCAGACAGCCAGTACCCATGAAGTTGATTGTAGGGATGTAAAATGCAGTAGACATTGGAAAACTCCGTTAATTATGATTTTTAATTTCCTACATGTTGTCGGCATTCAAGTGGTCGACCATTGATCTGGAACAACTTTGATTCCGAACTACCACTTTGTGGCTAGTCGTTGTGATAGGGCTCATATAGCAATCGTTTTCATGGTTTTTGGCTGTGTTCTTTGTCAGTAGTGATTAGCGATAAATTGGCTCCACCAAGAGCAGAATGGTGCTCTATAACAATGAAAATTAAGGTTTTTCATTGAAAGCTGTTTTGGTTAGGCTGGTGTCGACGTTTTATCGGAGTCATCACTGCACTCAATTTGAGGATCTTGCGACTCTTCAGACTCAAGGGTGTCTTCTGGCTCCTCGTCATAGTATTTGACAAGAAATGGGGTGAGCATGACAGATGACGGTAAGAAGTGCTTCATAATACCTCCCGGTACTTAAATGTATTTCTTGTATGGTATTGGTTTAATATGTGGCAAAATTTGCGATACATCATGACTTGCTGCTTGTTTTCTATAAATTATTAGATTTATATACAGGCTCACAGATTTACGAGTAAAGTGATTGCCAGCCTACAAGGCGAAGAGAAAAATTAAGCAAAACTACGATAAAAACAAACACAGCACTGCTCAACAACGCGAATAACAGGACAGAAAATGAAGTACGATTGGATATTCTTTGATGCGGATGAAACCTTGTTCCACTTTGATGCTTTTCAAGGAATGAAGCTGATGTTCTCCCGTTTTGGTGTGGACTTTAGTGAACAGGATTATTCGGTTTACCAAGAGGTTAATTTACCACTTTGGGTAGATTATCAAGATGGCCGCATTACGGCAGCTCAACTGAAGCACGCGCGTTTTGAAAGCTGGGCAACAAAGTTAGAGACAACAACAGCAGAACTAAACAGTGCATTTTTGACCGCAATGGCGGATATCTGTTCTCTGCTCCCAGGTGCAAAAGAGTTGATGGAGTCTTTAAAAGGCAAAGTGAACATGGGCATCATCACTAACGGTTTTACAGAGCTGCAGTCAATTCGTTTAGAGCGTACAGGAATGACGGATTACTTTGAGCACGTGATAATTTCTGAAGAGGTTGGTGTCGCGAAACCAGACGCTGAAATCTTTGAACATGCACACAAGCTTGTTGGCTTACCAGCAAAACAACGCGTATTGATGGTCGGAGATAACCCGCATTCAGATATTTTAGGCGGCTTGGATTTTGGTATTGAGACGTGTTGGTTGAACAGCCAAGAGAAAGCAGCACCAGCAGGTATTAACCCTCATTATCAAGTTAAGTCTTTAGCTGACCTGCAAGCTCTGTTATTGGCATAATTGCTTTTAGATTTTTGAGTGAATGATTGATAGCCGAGTGCAGTTATGTGCTCGGCTACTTATTTTTACCTACTGTAAGTTATCGATAGTGGTGCTTAAGTCTATCTTTGCTTTAAGCTCGCTTTGATTACCCAATGACAATAAAGAAAAGGAAAAGGTGTGCTGAAATCTCATCGTTATAGCTGCTACGGTATTATCGCCATTTTACTATGGAGCTGCTTGATTGCTCTGTCTCGTAGCGTCTCAGAACAGCTAGGTCCAATTGGTGGTGCGGCCAGTCTTTATACGGTGAGTTCGCTGTTGTTGGTCTGTGTTATGGGGCTACCTAAGTTTTCACGCTTTTCTAAGTCTTACTTGCTGATTGGCGGCGCCTTGTTCGTTTGTTATGAGATCTTCTTGGCTTTGGCGTTGGGAATGGCGAACAGCCGACATCAAGCGATAGAGATGGCGGTAATCAACTATCTATGGCCGGCACTGACGGTGTTATTTGCGGTGCTGCTGAGCGACAAGAAGATTAACTGGCTGGTTTATCCAAGTATCTTCTTGGCATTCTTTGGTGTGGCTTGGAGCATCAGCGGTGACCAAGGTCTCTCTGTCGACCAAATTGCTGCCAACATTGCGACCAACCCTAAAACCTATTCTATGGCGTTTTTCGGTGCGATTATTTGGGCTGTTTACTGTAACTACACCCAGCGTGTCGCGAAAGGGCAGAATGCGATTGTACTTTTCTTTATCGCTACGGCGATCACTCTGTGGATCAAATACGCATTGAGTGATGAAACCGGCATGGTGATGACAACGAGTGCGGCGATTGATTTAGCGCTAGCTGGCGCTTGCATGGGGGCAGGCTACGCACTTTGGAACACGGCGATTCTTGGTGGCAACATGGTGTTTTTGGCAACCATGTCGTACTTTACGCCAATCTTCGCGACACTACTTTCCTCGGTGATTTTGGGCTTGTCATTGACCATGACGTTTTGGCAGGGCGTATGTATGGTAACCGTTGGTTCACTGGCTTGCTGGTGGGTAACAAGAGACAAAAAGCCGACGGTTACGGCGTCGGCTTCTAAAAAGGTTCAATCAGAGTCTTAGTTAACCAGAGGTTGATGGGTTAATTCTTGTTTTTTTTTAACTCTCGATTCTTAACTCGCGATATTGAGATTCAATTGGAGCTCATAAGGCATCTTCGATAAGCGTCGCTTAAGTTGGCGGCGCGTACGTTCAATATCATCAACCGCAATTGCATCTTGGTCATTGGTATGAATATCAACGTTGATTCTTAGCTCAGGACCAACCTTAGTCACGCCCATTAGCTCTAAATCTTGATCCGCTTCTTTGTCTACCGCGACAACGTTCTTATCTACCGCATCACAAATATCTTTGTTTGCCGACATCATAAGCAGTTCGCGCATCGCCTCACGTAACATGTCGAAAGGCACTTTGATGAAGTAGAAAGACATTAGCAACATCATCATTGGGTCGGCATACACTGCGTATTCTGCAAGCGGAGAAAAAGTAATTAACCAAGCCGCTACGAAACCCGCTGTTACCGCTACACTCAGTAGCGTATCCATCTGCCACTGCTTAGATTCAGCCTGAATCAGACCTGAAGAAATACGTTTGCTCTTATTCGCGATGTACCACCAAGCGTAACCACAACCCAACACGTTGAAAATACCAAACAGAGTTGCAATAGAAGCATCAACTTCACGACCACCCGTCATTAGGGCACCAATCGCAGAGTAAAGTGAATAACCAACCACAAGCAGAATCACAACGGCTTTGATCGCAATCACAATCGGCTCGATGATAGCTCGACCGAACGGGAACTCTCTATCTGAAGGGCGGTTAATGTATTTTGAAGCAGCTAGTGACAATAAAGTTAACAGTAAGCTGATAAGAGAATAGACACCGTCAAACACTATGACCAGAGAGCCAACGAGAAGACCCAACACCAATCCGCCAATTGCGAAGCCTGATGCTAAAAGGGCTGAGAACAATAGTACTCGATTTTCGTTTTGGCTTTTCCTGTCACACATAATATTTTCCAGATGTTTTTGATAACTTCATTGTTCTAATAATGAGCTAACTTTACAAACTTTATCTGATGATGTTTATATGTCTTATTTAATTCGAACATATAAATCAATAAAATTCAGTGACTTAAGATCAGGGTGTGGTGTCAATAAAGTTGACGTTGAGTGTTTTTTGGTGATGGTGTGCAACTGAAATAGGATCGTTTATGATTAATAAAACACATTAGTCGCTAAGGTCTTATTGGTCTTCTAGATTTGACTGCGACTGCGATGGACAAGGAGTGAATCAATATGAAGTTTGACGATATCAGTGATAATGAGTTGTGGGCGATTGCTAACCCGATCATGGATAATCTGATGGATGGTTCAACTAAGGTTGATCATGAACAGCACTGTCGAGATTTTACTCAAAGGATGAAAGACATTGTTACGCCAGAATATTTAGAAAAGGTGTGTCACCATTATCAGCACAGTAATGGCTTTTTTGCTGAGCGTGAGCAAGTTGCTTTATTTAGACGTTCAGACTCCATCGCCTTTGTGTGGAAACAAGCTTACACCATCGCCAAAGGTGAGTTTGTCGCTGAAATGGTATTGGTTGAAGAAGACGGACGCTATTTAGTGGATCACGTGATGGTCTTTTAGGAGTAGTGCTGTTTGTGGTTTTTCCCTTTGTTATCGACGATAAGCAATAAGCGCGAGCTAGAAATCAAACAAATAATCACTAAGCTGGTCGGCCAACCAATTCATTCCTGGGTGCTCTGCCATGCCAGCCGCGGTAAACATACAGTAGTCTTCTTGTGTTAAACCGTAGGTGTGTTTGATCACGGCAAGCTCTTGTTCACGCAGTAAATGGCGAATCAATGGCTCAGGCATTACGCCCCATGCTTCTTCACGTAGAATCGTATCCAACATAAAGTCGAAGCTAGAGAAGCCAATGTAACGACGCGAGAAGGGCTCAAGCTCAGGATTATCCTTTTCATTAAGATAAACCATGGTTGCTTGCATCGAATTTCTCAGTACTTCATCAGACACTCGTCGCATCGCACTCAAATCATGTCCTTTCTTACATACAGACATCATTCGAATCTTACCAAGCGGGTTGTAGATAATTCTTGGGTCATCGACGCGTTCGTAATCGACACCAAATGCGAAGTCGACTTGCTGAGTTTCAACTAGGTTAGCTAAGTCACCGCTCGATGCGAGAACGAAGTTGAATGAGGTAGAAGGGTACTTGTTATTTAAGGCGTGAGATAAGTCCTGCCACATTTCATCGGGTAGGGAGTCATCTCGTGCTATCCAAATTTCTGCGTTGAATTCGCCCGAAACATGCAAGCAGGTTTGTTTAATACGCGCGGCTGTCACCAACATGCCTTCGCAATCTTTGTAAATCGCTTTACCCGCTTCTGAAAGCTCAACGTGGTTTCCGCTGCGGACGAACAGCTCGACATCTAACTCTTTTTCCAAGGCTTTAATCGACATGCTGAGTTTGGTTCGGTTGCATTCTAACTGGCGTGCAGCTTCAGAAACTGATCCTAAATCAGCAACGGAACAAAAGGCTTGGACTTGAGAAAGGTTCATTTCATTTCCATATTGAGCGGGGGTTGGTGCATATTATCTGAATATTGTGCTGACTATCTTAGAAATAGTCCATCTTTGCATGATAACTCTATGACGAATTGACTAATTTGGTTTACTCTGGGGAAGTTCCGAACCTACAAGAAGTAAAGATGGAGGCCATGATGGCGAAACAATGGGACGAATACGCCGTTGATTGGGATAAAGATCCCGCAACTGCAGTATTCGCACAATCCGTATTTGACCAGTTAACACAGCTCGTTGATTTAAACGGAACCCGTGTCCTTGATTTTGGTTGTGGTACAGGACTACTCAGCCAGAAAATATCTCCTTTAGCAAAAGAGATCATCGCACTTGATATCTCTGAAGGGATGATTGAAGAGTTAGATAAGAAAGAGTTACCTAACGTTGAACCGGTAGTTGATATTTTATCGCGCGGACTTGCAGCGCAGCATCCAGCATTCAGAAACCAGTTTGACCTAGTGGTAGCCTCTTCGGTGTGTGGTTTTATCCCGAACCTACAAGACACAGTCAGTCTGATTTACACGCTGCTTGAAAACGACGGTACGTTTGTACACTGGGATTGGTACTTGGAAAGCGACAGTGAAGACTACGGTGTAAGCCAACAGCGCTCAGAAAATGTATTGAGTGCAGCGGGCTTTGCAGTAGTTGAAGTCTCTACACCGTTCTCGATTGACACTCCACAAGGAGAGTTAAAGGTATTAATGGGTGTTGGACGTAAACAAGCGCTTCCAGATCTGTAATCGTGTGTATGCCTTGAGCTAGCATTCAGAATGCTCATTTAAACTACTAAACCCACATTAACGACTCTAACGTCAGTTATGTGGGTTTTCTCTTTTTGGCGCTATCGTTTTAAACAGAACGAATTAGCGCTTTCTCATTTCTTCATTACTAACTCTGGTTTCTCTATTTCTCTATTTCTCTATGTCTCTATTTCTCTGTTTCTCATCTCGCTCATAGAAAACTCAACACCGCTAATTTACAAATTATTTATTTCCATTTTGGAAATGTAGTCTTGCATACATTTCATTAGTGGAAATATAACGGTGAGATATAAAATAAGCCCATAACAACACTAAGGGTTTAATCATGAGCCACCAATCTGCGTCATCTACTTCTTCACCACTTTCAGAGCAACAACAACGCTTTAGCAATATCATTTCAGATGCCAACCTGTCACCAAAACAGAAGTCGAGCTATCTTGCCTTAGAAGCTGAAGCCTGCTTACCGTATATGCCGGTAAGCAAAGAAGTAGAGCAAGCCTTACAACAAGGTGTGCTGTGTGACATGTTTGAAGGGCACGCCCCATTTAAGCCGCGCTATGTACTTCCAGATTATTCTAAATACTTACATCAAGGCTCAGAGTATTTAGAGCTTAGCGCGGCAACCAACTTCGATGAAGCATTGAACATGCTTACCATCCTTTACCACCATGTTCCGTCTGTCACTTCAATTCCGGTTTACCTAGGTCAGTTGGATGATGTGTTGATGCCTTTCGTGGGCGACTTAACAGAAGAGCAGGTATACCAAAAGATTAAGCTGTTCTGGATCATGTTGGATCGCACACTGCCAGACGCCTTTATGCATGTGAATATCGGCCCGACAGACAACATTATCTGCCGTACGATTTTACGTGTAGACGCTGAATTGAAGCAGATCGCGCCAAACTTAACCTTTATGTACGACCCAACCGTGACACCTGATGATCTACTTCGTCATGCGGCGAGCAACATCTGTGAATGCAGTAAACCACATATTGCAAACTATCCAGCGCATGCCGAGGCTTACGGCGATAAGCGTTTTGGTATTGTGAGCTGCTATAACTCTCTGCCGTTAGCGGGTGGTTCAAACACCTTGGTGCGTATGAACCTTAAGCAAGTGGCGTTGAAGTCTGAGGACAGTGCTGATTTCTTACAACAAGTATTGCCGAACTACAGTGGCATCATGGTTGAGTTGATGAACGTTCGAAGCCGCTTCTTGCATGAAGAGTCTAACTTCTTCGAAGGCTTCTTAACCAAAGAAGGTTTGATCGAAGAGGATCGCTTTGCGCCAATGTTTGGTATTTACGGCATGGCGGAAGCAGTCAACATCTTGTTGGAGAAAGAAGGTCAAGCAGGGCGTTATGGTCACGATGAACTGGCGAATCAGCTTGGTCATCGTATCTCTGAAAAGCTGGCTGAGATCGTTGAACGCTCTGAAGTGAAATATGGATTAGAAGGTAAAGCTCTGCTGCATGCTCAAGGCGGTATTAGCTTAGATGAAGATGTGACGCCGGGTGTCCGTATTCCTTATGGTACCGAACCGGATCCTGTCTCTTACGTTCGTGCAACCGCGGGTCACCATAAGTTCTACACCTCGGGCATCAGTGACATTCTGACCATCGACGAAACAGTGAAATCTAACCCTGAAGCGATGTTTAACCTGTGTAAAGGCGCGATTCAAGCGGGTTACCGAGAGTTCACGGCTAACGTTGCATCAAATGATTTGGTTCGTGTCACGGGTTACATGATTAAGCTATCTGACATTGCCAAATATGACGAGCAAGGCTCACGCACCAATACCACCTTTTTAGGTGCCGAAGCTGCGAAGAACACGGGCATATTAGAGCGTAAACCACGCGTGGTGAGTTTAGAGATGTCGCCGACATACGAATAGCTTTAACGTGCGTGCGTTATGTGTATGGTGCGTTTCGAATACGAACAATGTGAATTATGAAAATTTCTGATCTAACAACTCAAATGGCTAGGGTTAAAAATAATAAGACAGAAAAACAAGCGAAGGTCAGCCGTGTGCTGACCTTTTCTTGTGTTGACGGCCCGGGAAACCGCTTGGTGCTGTTTCTTCAGGGCTGCAACTTTGACTGTATTACTTGCCATAACCCACACACTATTAATCACTGTAACCATTGCGGAGATTGTGTGAGTGGCTGTCCAAGCCGTGCTTTAAGCATGGTTGATGGCAAAGTGAAGTGGGACCCAGCAGCTTGCACCAACTGCGATCAATGCATTGATATCTGCGACCATAAGTCGAGCCCGAAAATTACCACAATGACGGTCTCAGAGGTTCTGGAGCTTGTCAGGCATAATCAGTTTTTCTTGAGTGGCATTACCGTTTCTGGCGGTGAAGCGACCATGCAGTTGCCGTTTATCATAGAGCTGTTTCAAGCGATTAAACGTGATCCACAGTTAGCGCATCTCACGTGTTTTATTGATAGTAATGGTTCGCTGTCACTTCAAGGGTGGGACAAGGTGTTGCCTTATCTTGATGGCGCGATGATTGACCTAAAATCATGGCAATCGGAAACACATCAATGGTTAGTGGGTAGAGGTAATCATAGGGTGTTTGAAACCATTAACTACTTAGCAGATAAAGGAAAACTGCACGAAGTTAGGTTGCTACATATCCCAAATAAAAGCGATCTTGAGGACGAAATTGAACAAGTGGGGCGTTACTTGAAGACTCTACCAAGTGATGTTCGAATTCGACTCAATGCGTTTCAGCATCATGGTGTCATTGGCGACGCGTTAGATTGGCCGAAATGCACCGAAAAACAGATGCAGAGCTTTCACGATAAGCTCTACACCATAGTTCAAAGACCGATGCAAACTCCTGAGGTTTATACCTAGTCTTTAGATTTCTTAGGCGGTCAATCAGGCTTCTAAGAACGTTAACTTGCTAAAGATATTAAGTCTCTAAAAATATTAAGCTTCTAAAAACAGGTCACACAACCATTTGATCGCTTGATCATTCATGTTGGGTTTATTCCACACCAAGCTGTACGCCACCTTACCGTAATCAAAAGGCAAGGGCTTGCTCACTAAGCCCTGAGCTTGTTTAGCATGCTCAGCCCACTGTTTAGAGCAAGTGAACAGGAAAGGTGTGTGGTGACACAACACAGCCGCAGCGCCGAAGTCCGCGACCGATATTGCCATCTCTCTTGGTTGGTGGCATTGAACCAAGTTTTGTTCAAAGTAAGGCTGAGACAGTTCGTTATCTAAAATCCCAATGTGCTTGTAATCTAAGTAGCCTTCTACCGTCAGTTCTTGCTGAGCGAGAGGGTGGTGTGCGCCCATCAAACAAACCATTTCATCTGGAAGAATTGTTTCCCAAACCAGCTCTTTGTTATCGGTCGGCGGCTGAGATATATCATGAGGCAACAAGATCAAATTGACCTTGCCACTGAGTAAAGCATCGAAGCCGAGCTGTTGTTTCGAATAGATGTTGAGCTTCGCGCTTGGCGCGAGCTCAGTGGTAATTTTACTGATCTTTGAGGCAAATACTTCGAAAGTACTTTCACGCATCGAAAGTGAAAAACTGCCTTGGTACTCTTGAGGGGTAAAACTCTTTTGATGAAGCAGTCCATTCATGCTTGAAAGAATTGCGTGAACAGTGGGCGCTATCTTCAGAGCAAAGGGAGTCGGGATAAGCTTGGTACCATCTCGATAGAAAAGCTCATCATTCAGGATGTCACGCAACTGAGACAGGGTTTTGCTTACACTCGAAGGGCTGACACAGAGTTGCTCTGAGGTCTGAGTGACGCTGTGGGTGTTCAGCATAATATGAAGCGCAGTGAGGTGCTTAAGGCTCACCCTAGATAAGTGTAAGTAATCCATTTATGACTCACGCATTCAGATTGGCTTGTGATTTTGCATGAACGACAAAATCGAACAAGCCAAATTGGATAAAGGTTATTTACGAGCTAGCTTATGGTGCGCTCGTGAAAAGTGGCCTGCGCAAAATGCGCCCACAATCGATAGTTCACCCGCTAAACACAGTGCAGCACAAACTTCAGCTAGGGCTTGTGATTTACCGTTACCATGCAGCCCAAGTAAATCTAAACAGGCTTTTTGACTTGGCAAGCCAGTACCACCGCCGACAGTCCCCACCATTAGGTTAGGCAGTGTCACGCTAGCGTATAAACCGCCTTCTTTGTTGAGTTCCATACGCGTCATACCAATCGCTGACTCGGCGACACAGGCCGCGTCTTGGCCACAAGCGATGTAAAGTGCCGCCAGTGCATTCGCATAATGGGCGTTGATACCGATAGTGCCGCTCAAAGCGCCACCGACTGTGGTCATTTGGCCAAACTGGACCATCTTCTCTGGTGTCGTGTGTAGGTACTTCGCGACAAGCTCTGCAGGGATATTAACCTCAGCAGTTACCTTTTTGCCACGAACGCTGCGCAAGGTTTGGGTATTGGCTTTCTTATCGCCTGACAAGTTGCCATCAAGGAAAGCGTGGTCAGGCTTAACTGGCGTATTTTCGATGATGTACTCAAACACGGCATTGGTTGCGATGGTCACCATATTCTGACCAGAAGCGTCTCCGGTTAGAAATTCGAACACCAAGTAAACATGGTTACCTTCGATGTTGATATTAATGTCGGTCAGCTTGCCGTGTGATGTTGTTGATTCTGCCAAGATCTTGAACTGGTCATACTGAGTCACAGCCCAAGCCACAAACTGTCCGGCTTCAACTAATCCTTGAAATGCAAAGCCAGGAGTACGTGTTACGCCTTCATTGAGCAACATAGCACTTGCGCCACCACAAGCCGTAATCAGCTTAGAACCACGGTTATAAGACGCGACAAGCGCAGCTTCTGTGGTCGCGAGTGGTACGAGGTAATCGCCCGTAGCAAATAGGCCATTGACTCTTAAAGGGCCAGATATTCCCACAGGGACTTTAACGGTGCCAATAAAGTGCTCAATGTTTTTCTCATAAGCTTGGAACTGACTTTGTGTATGAGGGTCGAGCAGTTCTTGCTGTGAATCTGCATTATCGAGCGCTGTCCAGCGACGTGTGAGATTCTTTTCTGTCAGGTAGGGGCTAGGTGTCAGCTTATTTACTGGCTTTTCAAAATGAGGCTGAAGCTTTTTTTCTAATTCGTCTGCGGAGATGTCGCCTCCTAAAATAGAAACATAGTCACGGCGATGCAGATTTAGTTTTGGCATAAATAGTATGAAGTAAAGTTTGTGCAGCAAATTGGTTTGCGCTGATTCTACCGAGTAATAAACCAGAAACAAGCGCCTGATATAATGAGTTACAGTTTGTGTGGTTGTTGAAGCAAAAAGCAGCGAAGTTTCGCGAAATATAGGCTGTATTTGAGCGAAATTTAGATATGAATGTCGAGAAGGCTACCGATGGCTTCGTTTTGACGATCAACCACACTTGCACCAACGCGGTTATAACTTGCGCTTTGTGTCAGTTTAATCAAGGAATCGGTTGAAGATGAAGCAGGTTCAGGTTCTTTGTCTTTAAAGGAAATGGCTTGTTCAGGCTCTATTTGATTAAAGCTGAGATCGCTAGCTTCGAAAGTGTCGTCGGATTCTAGAGCGTGTTTGGAGGCTTGGTTGAGCTCGATTGCGGCTTCTTCAGCCATGTTGGTGGATTGCTGAATAATGGCGTAACCAGATTGAATACCAGATATCGACATATCAGAACCTTTTATTGACGTATGGAATGAGTCTAGGCGGACGATATTTTGAGCGCAATGGTGAACAGATGAAATTTACGGTGAAAATGTGAACTTAAGCTAAAATAGTGATGTCTGTCTATTAACTGAACAGGTCATTTAGCGCGTTTAATTCTTCATCAGTAAGCAAAGAAGGCTTCTCTGTTTCGAGGTTGCCGTCGATCTCACTCTGAAGTGCTTTTAATTGTTGTGGGCTAAGAAGCTGTATTTGCTGCTTAAATGCTTCAAATTGCTGTGTATTCATAGTGTGACCTTTGTTCAAATCCATATGCTCTTTAGAGCATAGCCTACTGATTCAGGAAATCAAACAAGATTAAGTGAATTTTAAATGATGTTTGAAGTTTCTTGAAACTAAGACAATTATAAATTCCTGTGGTCGTTTTTTGTCCGAGAAATGTTAGGCAAAGTTAAGGCTTGGTCAATCAAAGTCAGAAAATTCCTATAATGTAAAAACGCCTTCAACCCTTGTGGCACAAGGGTAGGTAAGTAATTTCTCTACCCAATTAGGGGTATGGGTAAAGCAATGTATAAATATTTGTGATGATCAAAAGATAAGCAATTGGCGTTATCTTTTTGTTTTTACGGTATTTTGTTTGTTGCTCAAGAAGCTTCTGTTTCAAACGACTTGTCGATCTTAACCTTAACTGCAAACTTGGTCGCTAAGGTATGCAGTTCTGGAAGCATGCGATAGATCAAATGGAGCTGTTGTAGAACCATTTTGACAGAATTCTCATCTTCTTCTCGCCATTCACTCAAACGTTTATCCAGCTCCGGGTCATAAGCGTTTTTCACTTCACAATGCTCTTTATGAGAATAGAGCTGATCATTTAGAGCGTCGAGATGCTGGTGGATTACTCTGTGCGCATCTAGCACAAGTTTGTGTGTCGCTTCATCATCAATACGCGTTCTGTGAGCACCCAGAGCCGAGATATAGCTAAGCAGAGCATGATTGAGTGTTAAGAATCGGAAGCTCTCATCTTCAGAGGTACGGTACTTACCCGGTTCAACCAACATGCTACTGATGGCGGCAGTCAGGTTTGCGTCATTATTATGAGCGCTACGACGAGCGATACGATAGTTTAGGCTATCTTTCTTACCGACACGGTATTGGCCGATGATCTGAGCGAGATAGTTCTTGTTGGAATCGAGCGCATCCGCCATCACTTTGTGCAGTCGCTTCGATTGCCAATCAGGCAACACATAAATGACAGCAAGCACGGCGAGAGCACAACCAATAAAGGTATCCGCTAACCTTGGCAATACTACCGCGTAGCCTTCACCTAATTGGTTAAAGCAGAAGAGCACAAGCAGTGTGATAAAGCCGGTCGCAAACCCGTAGTTATTGATTCGAAACGCAAAGAACATCACGCCACTGATCACAATGAACACTAATTGGCTCTCTTGCGACGGGAAGAAAGTCAGTAACGGTACTCCGATCAATAAGCCTGCGACCGTGCCAATGACACGCGCCGTCAGTTTTTGACGGGTTGCACTGTAGTTTGGCTGACACACAAACAGTGTCGTCAGTAGAATCCAATAACCTCGTTCGATATCAAAACCCTGGATAATCCCGTAGCCCAGCGTCAAAGTGATCGCCATGCGAATCGCGTGGCGGAATAGCATAGAATCGGTGTGCAAGTTAGCTTTGATCTTGTGCCACATTGCCGTCAAAGTATGAGGGTTGGTATCGTCCAATACACCTTCTTCAATCTTCTCTGCATCTGGGTTGCTGATATTCGAGAGCTGTTTTTCAACGGTTGCTAGGTTATTGAATAAGTAATCCAACTGGTTCAGCAGTGATTTCCATTTAGGATTATTCTGTTGGTGCAGATGATTGAGCGAAGACATCAGCTCATCAAGTGCTAATACAGACTTGTCACCATGCTGGTATTCAGCGCCAACTTTCAATGAGCTCGCTACTTCTTTACAAGCTGTTGCCTGCGCTTCCAGTAGATACTTAAATCGAAACAACACGTCAGAGCGTTCAAAGTGTTTTGCTAGCTCTTGATAACGATAATGGCTTGAGCTTACGCGTTCATGAATATCTTGTGCGATAAAGTAGGTGTTAAGAAATCGGTCACTAGGGCCGTCAATGTGTCCGCGCTTAGAGCGGTTAAGTAGCGTCGCCTTACACATGTTGAGTGCGTTAACGGTACTCGCGTTGAGTTTGGCTTCAATGATTCGGTGTGGCTGGGGAATCAAGTCTGAAACGGGGTAGAAGAGTTCCGCTTTTGAATCGATGTAGTTACCGATTTGATCGAATACCGTGGCTAAGTTTTGCTGCACGGGTTGCATTGGCCACACTATCTGCCAAATCATCGACATGAAGTAGTACCAAGCGGCGCCAGTTAACAGTAGAAGCGGTTGAAACCAAAGGTTGGTGCTCTCGTGTGCACCAAGCATGGTATAGATGGCAACCAAGAGAGAACCAAACGCGATACTCGCGTATTTAGGGCCAATTGCCCCGAGAATGATAAAAGAGAAGGTTGAAACAAAAAGCCCGATCGCGAACAGCCAAGGCGTATCGAAGAGAAGCTCAATAGAGAAAGCCGCAACGGCGAAACAGATAAAGGTCAGCGTGAGTGCTTTCAAGCGCCCGGTAAAGCTGTCATCACTTTCCGCAAGAGCCGCAGCAATAACGCCTAAGATCAAAGGCGTGATCAGTGTGTTTTGTCCATAATACCAAGCAGGCACCACCACGCCGAGCAGAGTGATGAGAATTAATACGCTGTAATTTATGGTTTTATTCGCCCAATAGAGGCGTAATTTGGCTGAAAAGTCCACAGTCGCTCACTTGACACACTAAAAACCATAATCCTAACAGAAATCAAGCACAAGAATTTGATACTTATCCATAATTGCCCGTAGGTGGTCATGAAAGCGTCGATAAGATATGAGATATTATTAATTCTCATTGCATCATGATATAAATTCAATATTCCCAATTAAGAGCACACTCCAATGCAGCTAAGCGCTAACAAGACTGCACAGTTTTTTATTCAAAATGAATATCATCAGGTTGAACTTGATGGTCCACGCTTGCTGTTATCTTCAGTAGGCAGTGAAGAGCGTATCCCATTTACTATTTGGAGTGGCAAGATCGCGATAAAGCGCGGATTGTTCTGGGGATCGCTACAATTTTTTGCTAATCAACAAGATGGAACACAGCGCAGTTGGTTAGTACAAGGCTTACCTTGGGATCAATGCCGTCAATTTGCACGCGCGTCAGTTAGTGCTTATCAGAAGTGGCACGACACTCAATGTGAACAATTGGCTGAACACGTACCTCAGTGGGAAGCTGAATTAACACGTCTTGAGCAATTACCAGCCTTTCTACCGCATTCTAAGGTCAACACTTGGGTTGATATGGTCAACTCAGGCTTAGAGAGTATGACAATGACGCTAGAAGAGGCCGCACAACGCATGCCAAACCGCATCGCAAGAATGCAGCCATGGTTATCTGAAACGGAAATCAAGCAAGCTGAAAGAAACCAGCAATGGCTAGAGACCGAGCGAAAAAACTGGGAAGTGTTGTTTGCGCAATGTGAGTCGTCACCACTGAACTTATCGCAGCAATATGCGGTGTTGATGAATGATGATCACAACCTTATTTTAGCGGGTGCAGGCTCGGGTAAAACCAGTGTTCTAACGGCTCGCGTCGCGTATTTACTGCAAAGCCATCAAGCTCAAGCTGAAGAGTTGCTATTGCTCG
This sequence comes from Vibrio sp. 1F255, assembly GCF_041439145.1. Taxonomy (NCBI): domain Bacteria; kingdom Pseudomonadati; phylum Pseudomonadota; class Gammaproteobacteria; order Vibrionales; family Vibrionaceae; genus Vibrio; species Vibrio sp. 1F255. The sequence continues at coordinate 76,567 of NZ_JBGONQ010000011.1, forward strand.
CTTTTGGTCGTGAAGCGGCAGAAGAGATGAAGCAACGTCTCGACAGCAAAATTGGTTTATCAGCAGAGAAGGTGCAAGTCAGCACTTTCCACCAGTTGGGTTTAAAGATACTGAATCAAGTTGAACCCGAACGTGTGGTTATTTCTCCTTTAGCGCTCGATGACAACCAACGCCAAGCATGGTGCATTGATTGGTTGAAGAAGCACTGGATGACACCGACCAACTTTAAACGTTGGCAAAAGCATTTGTCTAAATGGCCAATCGCTTATTTAACCGGTGACGATGAGCTTGGTAGCCACGTTTCAAACCTCAAATTGATCGGTTGGCTTGAAAAGCAGCTAGAACAGTTGAATGCGTCGGGTTTAACCAAAAAAGAAGTACAGCAACAGCTGATTGATCACCGAGACTATACGCGCCTCAACAGCGAGCTTTCACTATGTTGGCCATGTGTAACCGCGTGGCAAAAGGAGCTGAAAGAACAGAATCATATCGACTTCTCAATCATGATCAGCCGAGCGACTCAGTATGTCGAGAAGGGCAAGTTTATCTCACCTTGGAAGTTCATCATGATCGATGAATACCAAGATATCTCACCTGATCGTCTTGCCTTGGTTGAAGCACTGTGTAATCAGTCTAAAGCCGAGCATCAAGCCTCTATTTTTGCAGTAGGCGATGACTGGCAGTCGATTTACCAGTTTGCAGGTGCGGATGTGGATTTGACCACGGGCTTTAAGGATCGTTTTGAAAGCTCGACCATTCATCACCTAGATACGACTTACCGCTTTAACAATCAGTTAGGTGCGGTGGCTAATCGCTTTGTACAAGAAAACCCAATTCAGATTCCGAAAGAACTGAACAGCTTCAAGCAACAGAAACAGAAGGCGGTGTACAGTGCGCCAAGTAAAGAAGTTGAGAAGATTCTTGATCAACTGAACCGTCAATCCAAAGGCAAAACCAATAAATCGGTGCTGCTACTTGGACGTAATCATTACCACAAGCCAGAGTTGTTGGAAGACTGGAAGAAGATCTTCACTTCCATTGATATCAAGTTCATGACTTGCCACGGCAGTAAAGGTAAAGAGGCGGACTTTGTCATTATTCTTTGTGTTGACGAAGGACAGTTCCCGACCAAGAAGAAACAGCTGCATATTGATGGCGCATTGACTGAATCATCAGACGCGTTCCCTTATGCTGAAGAGCGTCGTTTATTCTATGTAGCAATGACGCGGGCAAAAGAGAAAGTATGGATCACGCACAGTGGCGACGGCTCTGGCTTTGTGCAGGAGCTGCATGGTTCTGATTACCCAGTTGTTCGTAAAAAGTGATGTTACTTGACTTGATTGTCTAAGATTAGATCTTCAATCCCTGCCCTAATATCACAAGTCAGACGCATAAAGCATAAGGAATTTGCTATGGAACACGGCTCTATTAACTACATTGAATTTGCTGCGAAAGACATCTCAGCAACTAAGGCGTTTTTCAGCCAAGTGTTTGGTTGGAGCTTTGAAGACTATGGCCCTGAGTATTCTGCTTTTGAAGGCAAAGGCTTAATGGGCGGCTTCTATTTGGCGGATCTGGCGTCGAATACGGATAATGGCGCGGCACTGATGGTTTTCTATAGCCAAGATCTTGAGCAAACTGAGCGCGATGTGATTGATGCTGGTGGTCAGATAAACCGTGAGATCTTTAGCTTTCCCGGTGGCAGACGTTTCCATTTCAGAGAGCCAAGTGGCAACGAGATGGCAGTGTGGAGTGATAAGTAGAGACTCACTACACTGTTTATGATTGAACTGTTTAATGTCTGAAACGAGACATAAAAAAGCCTGCGATAAAATGCGGGCTTTTTAGTCTGTTCAGTAGAGAGCACATTTAACGTGCGATTACGTGCGCTCAGCTAGGTACGCTTCGTAGTCTGGGATTTCGATGATTACTTCTTCTTCAAGCAATGAAGAGTTAAACAGGAAGTTAGCGGTAGCGCGGTTAGTTGCCACAGGAATGTTCCAAACACTTGCGATACGAAGCAGTGCTTTTACGTCTGGGTCGTGTGGTACAGCATTAAGCGGATCCCAGAAGAAAATCAGCATATCGATTTTGCCTTCAGAGATAAGCGCGCCAAGTTGTTGGTCGCCGCCCATTGGGCCGCTGATCATGCTCTTGATTGCTAAGCCTGTCTCTTTACTGAGTAGAGAACCAGTCGTGCCCGTTGCGTAAAGGAAGTGCTTTTGTAGTTTTTCTTTGTTCTCTTTGACCCATCTTAGTAGCTCAGGTTTGAAGTGGTCATGAGCGACCAAAGCGATATGCTTGTGTGTTGGCATAGTGCGCGTTGTTTTTTGCATGAATGTTCCCTAAATTGTTGTTTCGTTTTTATTGTTTTGAGTTCTTCAGCCAATATAGCACTATGGATTCACACTGAATACCGGACGAAACTCAGAAGGTGACAATGAGTCGGCGATAATTTGATCTTTGAGAGTTGCAGGTGTCAGCGCTTCGATAATCGGTGCGCTGTGTTGCTCGTAAGGTTGACCGCGTAAGTAACTCGTGGCTTGTTTTACCGACAAGCGACCTTGCTCAACCATTTTATCTGTTGGCGCAAAAAGTACCTTGTTACGGAGTAAACCACGGTAGGTTCCGTGACTTAGGTAACTTGAGATTAACCCAATATCTTCGGTTTTATCGGCCGCTCGTAGCTCACTGATCGCTGCTTCAATCGCGACGGCACTTCCGACTATATATTGGATATCAGGTTCTTCTATCACCTGCTGTACTAGATTTCTTTGAAGTTCTTTATCGTTATCTGCCCAATAGCTGATCGCAATTTTGATATCACTCGACTTGATCGCATCATAAAACCCCAGTGCTACAGGCTTAGTGCCGCCACTCGCTTGTGGGCCAAGTAACAGGGCGATAGGTGTTTCGCCTGATCCTTTCGGGTGTCGTTTCGACAAAAAATCTCCGACTTGGTATCCCATTTGGTACCAATCGACACCGACCGTACCTTTTAATACCTTCTGTTGTTCTTCATTGACGGTTAACTCATTTACCGTAGCAAACACAGGCGTCGAGCCAACCCAATCGCTGAGATTGTCATGATACGCATCGGGTGAAACCGTACCTAAAATAATGGCATCGGCTCCCCATTGCGTGCAAAGCACCAGTTGCGAGGTTTGTTTGGCCACGTTGGGGTAACCGCCAGCTTCCAATACTCTTAGCTCAACTTGCTGCTTTTCTGCTTCAGAGATCATTCCATAGTTTACCGACAACCAATAAGAGTCTTTGAGGTGCGGATAAATGGCACAGATTTTCTCTTTTTGTGATGTGGCATTGGCGGGTTTTATTGGGCTCAAAGGCTCACTAGCACCTGCGACAGGAGTCACTGAGGCCAGTAGTGAGAGAAGAATTATTGAAGCGAAAGGTCTAGATAGCATGAATTGCCGTTTTGTTGGTTTTAGATAAGAAACACTGCAAAATATAGCGTATTCTGCATGGGTAAAGAAGAACGTTTTAAGGTTTAGAGTTTATGTTGTTAGCTTCAGCGAGTATTGGACGCAAGCTGCTGGCCTCATTCTTAGTGATGGCACTGTTGGTTCTATTGTCTGCATTGATCGGTGTTTCTGGTTTTAGCTTTGTAGCCAAGACGGAAAGAAACGTCGTTGATTCGGCGCTTCCTGCCATGATCGAAGCTCGTCAGGTTTCTGAGTTGAGTAACCGTATTATTTCGTCAGTACAAACACTTTCTAATGCGAGAAACGAAGCTGAAAGAAAAGAGGCTGGCACCGTACTGTTTGACCAACTTGAGTCGCTTCTTCAACATATCAAAGAGCTTGGTGTCGACAGTTTCGATTCTCAGCTCCTCAATAAACTCGAAAACAATGTTCAAAGCGTTATTAACACACTGGCTGAGTTGGGTGTGTCGGTTGAGCGTAAGCTTTGGTTAAGCAAAGAGTTGTCGTCTCGTGTCGAAGAGATGCGCCTATTGGCCGAAGAGCTAGAGCAGTTGACGCGAACCCAAGTTTTGAACACGGCTACCATTGCGGTTGCTAACGTCACGCATATCTATGACCTGCTAGAAACCAAAGAAACGGATAAAGCCTACCAAGCCTTAGATGCGCTTGTAGAGGTTGACCTTGATTTGTCTGAGCGCCTACACGAATTGCATTTGCTGGCGTTCAAAATGCTTAACCAAATTGAAGAAACGCAAACCGTTACCAACGTAGAGCGTATTCATCAAATCCAATCAGAATTTGAATCCAACCTAAGAATCATGGCGCGCCGCGTTAAAGCGGTCGAAGATCCTACTCGTTCAGCGCAGATGTCTCAGCTTCTAGAAGAGCTCAGAAAACGCCAAGTCGTGTTCGATATTTCATTAGAACAATATGAGAACACCAAAAAGTCAGAGTTTCTGATGCAAAATACGTTGGAGCTGTTCTCTCAGCTGAATACAACGGTTAACCAACTGGTTGATGATTCAAACCGCAGTACCAAAAAAGCGGTTGATGAGCTGACCAGCACGTTGAATTTGGCTCAATGGTCACTGTCTGTGATTTCGGTTATTGGTTTGGTTATCGTTGCATTTATCGTGTGGCGAGTGGTGTATATCTCGGTTGTTAAACGTCTTACTGAATACTCATCGGCCTTGATGTCTATCGCACAAGGTCGCCTGAATATTGATATCTCGGTAAAGGGTAATGATGAGCTGGCTCATATGGGCGAGGCGATCATCACTGCCAGAAACACCGCGCAGGCGCTACAAGTGGTTGCGGTGGGTGAAGCAAAGGCGAAACGCGAACTTGAAGAGCACAAAGAACACTTAGAAGAGTTGGTCACAGACCGAACCTACCAGCTGCAAAAGACCAATGAGAAGCTGAACATCGAGGTAGGGAACCACGCTAAGGCTCGTAACGCCGCAGAACAAGCAAGCCGCGCAAAATCCGCTTTCCTTGCGACGATGAGTCATGAAATACGAACGCCGATGAACGGTGTATTAGGTACTGCAAGATTGCTCAAAGATACCGGGTTAGACCCGCTGCAATCCGGCTATGCAGACATCATTAACCGCAGCGGTAAGAACCTACTCGCGATTTTGAATGACGTGTTGGATTACTCAAAGATTGAAGCAGGGCATTTAGAAATCCGCACTGCTTCGTTTGATCTTCATCAGATGGTTCAAGATACCTACCAATTGATGGAAGGGCGTGCCGCTGAGAAGAAGCTGAACTTTGATTTCCATATTGAAAGTGATGTGCAACGCTATTGGCGTGGTGACGTAACGCGAATCAGCCAAATCTTGAATAATTTGGTCGGTAACGCGATTAAGTTTACGGAAAGTGGCTCGGTCGATATCTTTATCAGCTTAGATATCGAAGATGAAAATCGAGTGATGTTTGAAGTGTCAGATACAGGTGTCGGTATTGATGCTAGCGAACAAGCTTGTCTGTTTGATGCCTTTACCCAAACCGATAGCGGTCGCAACAAAACCGGCGGCACAGGGCTTGGATTAGCGATCAGTAAAAGCATCATGTTGGCAATGAACGGGGATATTGGCGTTCATTCTGAAGAAGGCGAGGGTAGCCAGTTTTGGTTCTCACTGCCACTTGAAGCCGGTGAGAAGATAGAAACGAAAGTACCGGTCATTGAAGCGTGTATTCGAGCTAAAGTACTTCTGATTGAAGATAACCCCGTAAACTGCATCGTTGCTGAAGGCTTCTTGCATAACTTGGGGCACGAGGTTGTGATTGCGACAACCGGACAAGAAGCGAGAGCCATATTCAGTGAGCAAGAGTTCGATATTGCGCTGGTGGACATTAACTTACCCGACTGCGATGGCGTCGAGTTAATTCAACAACTCAAAGACGATGCGCTTCAGCATAAAAGTGAAGAAGACGTAATTCGAAAAGTACCCCCAATGATCGCAGTATCGGCTCATGTGTTTAACGAAGAAGTGGAAAGCTATTTGTCGTCTGGCTTTGATGGATTCTTACCTAAGCCGTTAGAGAAGGAAGCATTATCGGAATTGATTGTTGAGCAGTTGGACGGTCACACGCTGTTGCTGCCTCAGCCGGATCCGTCAGATGCTGTTTGCTGTCAGCTAAACTCTAAACCTCAGGAAACCGAGCTAGACTTATCAGCATTGGCATTTGCAAGCTCGACACAACGAGCAAACCAAGACGCGGAACATAATCAAGGAGAACCGATTGTGCAGATGATTAACCCTAAGATTATCAAAGACGACTTGGCCATTCTCGGTCGAGAAAAAATAGTGCAGATTGTTGGGTTGTTTGACCAAAGCAGCCAAGTCACTCTCGATGAACTGATTGTGGCAAGTGCCGCTGACAACGCTCGTGAAATTAAGTCTTTAGCTCATAAACTGAAAGGGTCTGCCGGCAGCCTAGGATTATCTGCACTGTTTGCTTTATGCCAGAGCATTGAAGCGAGCGAGGATCCATTACTTCAATATCGCGATAATGCAGACTCATTACCTGAATTGGTGAAAGACTCGTTAGCAGCGCTCCGAGAGCAACTATAGAGTGGCTATTGGGCGGAAAGCCCCAAAATAAGAACAGAAAACAAAAAGCAGGCTATTTCTCCGTTTTAATATGAAGAAGTGACCTGCTTTTTTATTGTCGAATAAGAATCTAAGTAAGGCTTTCAAGGAACGGCTCTAAGCCATCTTGATATGTCCAGCAGCTTTGATCTTAACGTGAACCATATTGCCTTGTAGGTAGCTTAATGGAATCTCGCTGCGTTCAATGATCGCGACATTATCGCTGCATGCGCCAGCTTCAATCGCCAGTTGCTTTGATTGCGCTTCCAAGCCCTTTAAGGTCTCTTCACGTGATGCTGGGTCAATCGGTACGATCTTATCGAATTGACCTGATATTTCACCCAACGCAACACCAATCGCATTAGCCACTTCAAAGTGCTCAGGACGAACCACTTGGCTCACACCTTCAAAATGATCTGGGAATAGGGCACTACCACCACCAACCATGATTACGGGTGCACTCGCCGCAGAGGTCTTCATCTTATCGATGCCTTCTTCAACATCCGTGACCATTTGTTGATAAATCTTGCTTGCTTGTTCGGCTGAAACACCAATCTCATCACTCAGTTGATGTTCTGCCTGCCACTGCATTTGTCCTGTTTTGAGTGCAATATCGGTGAGCGTAAGTTCATCACCACCAAAGCTACGCGCCGTTTGCGTCAAGGTATGGCCAACACTTTCTGGGCCTAGCTCTATACGCTGCTGTTCAAAGCGAACCTTGGTACCACCACCAATGGCTAACGCCAAAATATCAGGCATACGGAAGTTGGTTCTCACTTCACCGATTTCTACTGCTAAGCTCGATTCTCTTGGGTAGCCGTGAGTCAGTACGCCGATATCAGACGTAGTGCCGCCCACATCGACCACAATCGCGTCTTTTAACTTAGTTAAGTGACTCGCTCCACGAATCGAGTTTGTTGGCCCACAAGCCACGGTAAGAATCGGGTACATCAATGCGAACTGCTGTGACATCAGTGTTCCGTCGTTCTGACCGAAATAAGGCGTGGTGTGGATTTCATGATTGATGAGTGCACTGCAAAAGCCGTCAACGAATCGTTTTGCTGTCCCTTGCAGAGCCGCATTGAGGATAGTGGCGTTCTCACGCTCTAAAAGCCCTAAACTGCCCACTTTATGGGATAACGATAGGTTCACGCCCGGAAGTTCTTGTTGAATCCATTCTGCTGCTTGAAGCTCCTGGTCGCCGTTGACGGGAGAGAACACTCCGCAGATAGCAATGGAATCCACTTGGTCTTTCATTTTCTGGCAAAGCTCGCGGATCTCAGACTCTTGAATGTCGGCAATCAACTGGCCGTCATATTCATAGCCGCCGTGTGCTTGGTAGAAGTGCTGACCAAGCAGGTTTTGCCACGCTTCACTCCAACCACAAAGGGGCGGGACGCTATCACCACTGGGAAGCGCTAAGCGAATCATGCCGACTCTGTCTAAGCCTTTTCGTTCAACGATTGCGTTGGTGCATTGAGTCGTGCCAAGCATCGCGTGTTTCACTTGCTGACCATCAATGTTTGCTTGGTTTAATAGCGCAGAAATCGCGTTGTCGATCCCTGTTGAAACATCATGTGTGGTTGCGGTTTTTACTTTGGCAATCACATTTAAGTCTGCGTCGAGCAGCACACCGTCGGTATTGGTGCCACCTACGTCAATGCCCAAACGGCAGTAATCAAGCGTAATGTTTGTCATGCGACTACCTCTTCAATGCAGACTTTAGTTGTTCAATGGTTTGATACTCGACGGTGTAGCCAAAGTAACCCGGGCCCGCGACTTCAATACCTTTGTCAGTGCGCCATTTGGGGTCGCAAGGGTAAGCGATAAGGTCGATGCGCTGCCCGTAACGAAGTTGTTCGGTTGTGATTGGCTTACCCGTTTCATGATCCAAGATCGAAATAAGATCCGGTGTTGATGCCAGCAGGTTATCTTGGCTCATGTCTGCGCGGCTTGTACCTTTGTGCGCGAGAAGTAATTCGTTTTGGAACTGCACAAACACGTTATCGACGCCGGTATCTTCAAACTGAGCCAGCTTTTCAATCACGACACCACCTGTTGCAAAACCACCATCGGTTTCACGTTGAATATCAACAATCTTGCCACTGATGATGGTATGGCCGCCGACAATGTCTAATACGGCCTGTGTGCCACTTTTATTGTTGTCGTTCGCCAGTCTAATCGCTTCACCAATCTTCATTGCTTGGGTCAGTGTCGCAGGCAGTGCACTGCGTTTTAGGTTCTTACCGTTCATTGGGTAATCGCACATTGCTGCAGAGCCACCCATCTGTTCGGTAATCGGCCTCGCAAACTTTTCAGACCAAATACCGTCAATCGGATAAAGCGTGACGACATTGCCACGCTCATCGGCCAATGTGTTCGGTGCCGAAGGGAGACCATCAAGAAAGAAGGTCACCATCTGAGCTTCTGGGAACGCACGTCCCATCGCATCACAATCGATCACAGGAATGTTCTTTTGTGCTGCAACGAGAATTGGAATCAATGAATTGAAGCCGCCTACTTCGATAGGAAACGTTGCCGCTACTTCAGTGCCGAGCGCTTTTTCCATCGCTTCGAAAGCAATCAACATTTGATCTTTCGAATTGAGTTTCTCTACTGCGACTGTTGGTGCGCCAATCATTGAAGAGGGCACTGTCATCCAATCGTCTTGCACGTCTTCTAAAGGAATCATGCGTACAGGGTGCTTTGCCGTTGCAATGGCTACTTTCGCCATCAAGGCACCGCTGTATGGGTCACCGCCGCCGCCAGTACCTAATACCGTCGCACCCAGCGCGATATCATCAATCATTTGTTCAGTAATAATCACAACTACTATTCCTTATCACTTGAAGGAGAAAGCTTCATTAGGGCGAGGTAAATCACACCAGCGGCAAGAATGCCGTCTAACGCCGAGATGCTGGTGAACGAAAACAGGTTGAAAAACTCTGGTGCAGTACAAGCGCTGAATGCAGTACCAAATGCCCAAGAAGCCAAGCCTTTAAACATCCAAGCTGGAACTTGTTGGATGTTCTCAAAGCTCATTTTTGTCGAATCTAAAACATAATATTGAACGATGTAGACACCCGCAGCAGGCGCAATGGTTACGCTGAGTAGCATTAAGAAGTCGGTAAACTTGTTCACCATGCCGAGTTGAGCGATACCAATGCCGACGATGGTCATGATCACAACCAGAACAGGGCGCGGAATCTTAGGTAGAACCATCGACATGCATAAGCCGCCAGAGGTTAGGTTGCTACTGTTGGTGGTCCATTGTGCGAATACCAGTACTATAATGGCCGCCATGCCTAAACCTAGGGTGAAGAAGACTTCGACTAGGTCGTCGGTGCCGGTCATTTTGGTCAAGATCAATGCGATAAGAATGATGGCACTGTTGCCGACGAGGAAACCGATACCCGCTCCTAAAATCGCATCACGGCGTGTTTTGGCGTAGCGAGCAATATCAGGTGCAGCAACCGCAGCTAGAATCCAGATAGACATAACAAAAGAGATGGCTTGGCCAAGCGTCAAAGGATCTTCAATCGATGGCGCTGCGCCACCTTGATAATCAGCAGCCATAAACAAACCGATGGTAATCAACGTCACCATCAATGGAACAGAATAGGTACTGAGTTTGCCTAAAGCACGAACGCCATAGATAGCCGTCATCATCATTAACACACTGCCGCCAATAAGAGCGGTGAGGTGTGAAATTATGATGTCGTATTTCGCCAGTGCATCGACCATGATGAAAGCGAAGAAATCAGCCTGGAATGCGAACCAGCCGACTAATGAGATGCCGTTGATGAAGCCAAGAATTTTACCGCCGTTACGGCCAAATACCGCGCTGCTCACCAGCGGGGTAGACACGCCAGCTTGAAAGCCAATGTTGGCACACAGCATCGCGATGATCGCCAATAAGCCTGAACCAATAAACGTGGCAAGCAGTGCGTCTTCAAAACCAATACCGCTGCTTAGAATCGAGCCGAGAAACAGTCCCGAAATGTCGATGCCGATTGCCAACCAAATAAGGCTGATGACCCACCAAGATCGTTTGGCCTTCTCGGGAACGGGTTCCAACTCGAAGTCATCTATCTTTTTGTGGCTGTGTGTTGCTTCGGGTTTATTCACGTAAGCTTCTGCCGCCATAGTGCCATCCATGCATTGTTATTCCATAAGTGTGAATAAAGCATACTGATGTATTTATTGTTAATAAATGAATATAATCAGATGTAAACATAACAAAAAACAAATGTGAGTGGCAAAGTGAATCCAAACAATAAGTTAGATAAAAGAGACCTACGTAGATTAGAGCTTTTTTGTGAAATTGTTGAACAAGGAGGCATCAATCAGGCGGTCGCAAGCACTGGGATTAGTCAACCAGTGCTGAGTAATCAGCTTATTGCCTTGGAAAAAAGCTTAGAATTAACATTATGCCAACGTGGTCGACGTGGTTTTAAGCTGACTCATGAAGGTGAGCAAGTGTATAAATATGCGAACCAACTAAAATCGACCTTAACCGACTTCGCTTATAAGTTACGAGGTGTACAGACGGAACTCTCTGGGCATGTGCGAATTGGATGTTTGGATAACACCGTCACTTTGCCTTATAACCCACTTCCCAAAGCGATCGAGACGTTTTACCAACGCAGTAACAGTGTTGAGGTGAGTGTTGATGTCGGGGATTTCACCCAGTTGAATGAGAAGTTAGCAAAGAACCAGATTGATATGATGATAGTGGTTCTAGGGTCACATCAAAAATCAGCGTTTCAACATAAATACCCACTGTTTGAAGAGCACAGTTATCTGTATGCGCGTAAGGATCTGGCTGAGAAGATCATGGACAAGGATTTCTCATTGGATGGCTGTCGTATCAACATGGGCGGCTATGCCAAAGATGAGATGTTCCGATTACTGAATATTGAGCAGTACGATTCCGTAAAGCCTTTTGATGGCTGGCATGTCGAGTCGGGTGTAATTTTAACCTTGGCGGGCACACACCTGAGTTTTTTACCGTCTCATTTAATCGACCGTGGCCATTATGACCAAGCCTTGATTCCGCTTCAGCCCGAGAAGTGGAGCCTTAAGAGTCAGTTTTATGTGGTGTTGAAGCAACCTGTAGATTCCCTTTCCCCCGCCGCGCGTGCGTTTTTTGATGAGCTACACCAACCGGAAGCATCGGATTCAATCTAGAGCACTTTTCGCTTCTTAAGAGCACTTCTCGCTTCTCAATAGCATTTACGATACTTTTCCCCATAAACAAAAAACCTCTGCCAAGACAGAGGATTTTTGTTTTTAAAAGTTATGCGTGAAAACTAGCGGTTCTCAAAGCGGTTGTAATCCAACAGGCCGAACTCGATAGGTTGCGCTTGTTGATACCAGCGATGGACACGGTCACTGAACGGCCAAAACTCCGGAGAGCTGCGTCGTACAGCAAACTTATCAAGTAACGCCACGTAGTCTTCTTCCGTGTTCAAGTTCTGTAGCGTTTTAACCAGAGTCGGAATGTCGCTTTCGGTTAATGACAGGTAAGCCGCAGGGTAGCTACCGACAACGCCTCTTACGAGGGTTAGGTCATCATTGGCGTAATCACGGTTACCTTCTTCATTAAACAGGCTCGAAATGTTGCTGTGAGCGTTGTTGTGAATCATGGTGAACAGTTGCTCTTCGCCGTTTTCGCCTTCAATCATGATCATCACTAATTGAGGCACATGACGCAGGCCTTCGCCCTTTATCAAATTCACTTGGTTAAGCAGTGCTTCATTCTTCCTACCAAAACCTGTTTCAACAATCTCAAAGCGATTATCGAGAACAGGTGCGAGCTTATCTTTGATCATATCAAGCAGTTCGCGTTTCGGATCGGCCGTTTTGTAAACCACGCTGGTCGGCTGATCAAAAGGTGCAATGTTTCGCTGCAAATAGTCACTCAGTTGTGCGCTTTGGTTCTGGTACCAACTAGAGTGTTCAATGTGACGAACGTCTTTAGGAAGAAGGCTTAAGAAGTTACTCTCACCTTCAAGACGCAAGAAGTCCATGAACATGCGTGTAATCAGCTGGTGGCCAAAGTTGCCGTAAACATCGAAGCCTGCAACGAGAAGATAATGAATACGCTCTAGAAGAGCATAATCAAGAATCCACGCAGTCTTAGGTTGCGTGCCAACTAACCCTTGTACAACAGAGGCGCTATCGAAGTGCCTAAAGACGGTGAGAGCAGCATTCGGGTTGATGCCATCGCCATCCCAAATGATGCCAGTGTCTAGGTGGACGCCACTCTCGAACCATTGGTTAGTGAAGTCTGATTTCGCGTTTAGGTATTGCGCTTGTTGCTTTGCGTATCTTACCCAGTTGGTCACAGGTACGGTGTTACTTTTTAGTTCGCTAGGTAGCTTTAAATTTTTCTTTTGACTTGCGTAGAAGGCGTTGATTTCCGGAACATCGGCTTTCTCTGGGTCGATGAAGAAAACCCAAAAACGGTCGTTAATTACGTTCAAGGCAAGTTGACCACGACACACAGGTCCTTTGATGTAGGCCATGATGGTGTTTTGCGCGTTATCTAACATGAAGTTGAAGCGCGAGTTTACTGGCAGCGCTTCAAATGATGTCATTGGGTTTGCTGAAACATCGATGTCGTAACTAGGTAGTTGTTTTACTTCGTAATTTACGTCGACAAACCAGGTATTCCACTTTTGTAGACGATCTTTATTAAGTGCGAAAGGCATGTGCGTTTTGTCGACGATAGTGCCTTGTTCTGGAATCAGACGGTAGTAAACACGGTCTACTTTTGGATCGTCATAAGGGCGACGAGTCGTGATGCGCTGTACCGCTTCACCTGGTGGTGTTGCAGAGCGAACAACAGTGAAGAAGCGTGTTGGCTGAGCTAAATCAGAAAAATAGACATGAGATAAAAACAGGTGCTCGTAGATGTAACGTGCTGAAAGTTGACTCTTATTGTCGCTCTTGTTTAAAAAGCTTTCGTAGACATTAACGAGCTCTTGTTCTGCATCAGTCAATGGAATGTGGTCGTTCATTAACGCGCCATTTTCCAACCAACTCATTAAAGTCGCGTATTCGGTTTTGTCTAAGTTTGGCATCCCATAAGGCATTCCCCAAGTTGGGTAATCTCTCTCGTATTGAGCGTATTCTTCAATGGTTGGGCACTGTTGGTCGCGATCGATTGAAAAGTCGAAACCTTCAAGCTGGGTTTGATCGGGCAGAGGGTGATTCTCTTTCTGGATCAACATACGAGAAACAAGACCAGCATCGAGGTTAGCCGTTGAGTTCTGCATACGCTCATTGAGGACAGGATGAAAATCCGCATCGCGCCACTCTTGCGTGGTTAACGCATCTTCAAACAAGCGAGTAGGGGCTGATGCCGTTAAGCGGGTGCCTTGATAAACGAGTGCCTTGCTCGCGCCTCGGTCTATACCTTCCACTGAAGACATTTTGAGTTGGCAAGGGGCGTCATAACAAGCGTGACAAACCACGCATCGGTTATCAATGATGGGCTTTACTTCGTCAATGAAGTGCTGCGCTTGAGCTGAAAGAATAGGTGCTTGGCGATCGCGTACTTGTTGTTCACCAAACAGTTCGTCGAAGTTTAAACCCGCGTAGACGGCACAACCTGAGAAGACGCTAACAAAAGCTAAAATGAAGAGTTTTTTCAAATTCATACGTATTTAAATATTAGGCATTTTCTATAATTATATCGAAAATGATTGAAAATGCTCATGTTCTAACAATTTTGTAGACAAGATCTTGATGGGACGAGTGACTTGTCGATGCGCGTCACTCGCTAGTGCTCAGAAATTGGTGTTTAGACTTAGCTAGATTTAAGTCCCAAGAGCTAAAAGCTAGCAGTTAAGAGTTAAGAGTTAAGAGTTAAGAGCTAAGACTCATTGATTGACGTAACAAACAGAGAAGGGGACAGACAATCGCTCAAACTCTTTGATCCAGCGCCACTGGTTGTCTTGCAGTTTATCGCCAGGGCCTTTGACTTCAATCCAATGAAACTCATCGCCCTTGAACGCAATCAAATCCGGCATCCCAGTTCTAAATAGCTTTAAGTCACTCAATATCACTTTGAAGAGGTCTACAACCAAGGCATTTGGAATTGAAGCCATGCCATGTTCGATGAGTGCCTTAGGAAAATAATTCCAATGAACAAAGGGGTTCGCGATACCTTGCTTTTCATCGTAAGTATCAAGAAAATGGTTCAGCCCATGTTTGGATATCGTCTGAAACACGGCTTCAATCTGTTCGGCTCGCTTGTCTACGAAATCTGAATGGTACAGATCCAATGGTCGATGTTGGTAACGATTGATAAAGGCGCCTTCAACGTCTGCGAAAATGACATCCCAGAAAGCCAAACCAAACAAGCCACACAGAAAACTGTTTTCTGAAAAATAGACGTCCCAACCTTGGTTCTCAAAATGCTGCTTTACCGCAAGCTCGACTCGAGTTTGGCTGAGGTCTAATTCCAGTTTTAACTCTTTGCAGCTCGGCTTTATGGTTCGTGAAACTTTGTGCCCCTGTTTCCGTAGCAGCCGGTCTTCAAGCTTAATAGCGACTTCCAACTCTGACACATCCGATGGAGTAGCTTTCATTTGCGTGACAATGTCACACATTAAGTCTAGCGTACCTTGCTTATCATAGATGCGTGCAAGTCGTTCTCTGCTCGGAGGAAGTGTAGATTGTCTGAACCAAAAGATTGCTTGGTCGTTTAGATTAAGCCTTTCAAGATCGCGAGCAACATCATTGATCAAACGCGATCGTTTTCTGGCAATACTTCTGTGTTCTGATTCTTCAGGAATCGCATTTAAAATCAGTTCCAGAAACTCGCCATCTTTGCGGTCACCTTCTGAATACAAGCGTTGAATATCGCGCATCTGGATTAATTGATTGAGCTGATCCCTAGAGGTGAAGAAGCGGCGTTGCTTGCTTAATGGGTAGTTCTCAAAGGTGTTTAGCCCAAGGTCGCTTAACACGAACTGACTTAAGTCTTGATAGGTGTTGGCAAAGAACAGCAACAGTAATACATCAATCACTTGAGATTCGATGACGTAAATACAGTCGAAAGAGAGGTTTTGAAATTGATCAAAAGGTTGCTGATCAAGCCGTAACAACAGCTCGTCTTTCTTGGCATTTCTATGGCTCTTAAGGGCGGGGAATACACTCAACAGCTCTGGTTTGGTGAGCAAGTGCAACCCGAGCTCGACCTCACTAATGGCGAGGTCATGCTGTTCTTCGGGATGACTCAACCCAATGAAGCCTGAGCTGTTTAGCTCTTGCAGTTCGGTCTTTAGATCTGGGATCTCAACATAGTTGAGTTTATCGCTGCGAAACCAACGGCCTTTACGAGAAAGCAAACGAACCATTAGGCATTGGCTTGAAACAGAAAGACGTTTGTATGCGGACAACCAACGACATTCATCATCACTCAGAAGATCGGGGTAGAGCGTTTGAGCGTGTTCAACCAGTCGATTGAAGTTGTCGAGATAATAAGTGGGGGAGAGCTGAAGAGTGGTTTCGGTCGTCAATGGAGAAGTCGCTTGATACAAAAAGAGCCTAACCCTAAGGTTAAGCTCTTCAGTAACAAATTCAATCTTTTCTGTTGATTAAGCTTGTGATGCTTTTAGTTCTGCAACTTTAGCTTCAGAGATTGGTTTAGTGATGATTGCTAGAACAATACACACTGCCATCATAACTGCAGAGATTGTGTAAGCTAGGCCGTAACCTTCGCCGTTTGACATTGAGAAGCCAACAACTGCTGCACCGATAGCGCCGCCGATACCCCATGCCGTGTAAAGCACGCCGTAGTTAGTACCGTAGTTTTTCAGGCCGTAGAACTCAGCAGTTAGTGTTGGGAATACTGCTAGAAGCGTACCGTAACCAACCGCTGCGATAGCCGTACCAATGATTAGCGTGAATTCAGAGTTGAACGTAGCGAATAGAGCCATGTTCGCGCCTTGAAGGATGAACGCTAGAAGTAGAGTACGTACGCCACCGATTTTATCTGCAAGCATACCCGCAGCAACACGGCCGCCTGAGTTGAATACTGCAAGGATAGACGCTAGGTAAACTGCGTTTGGCAGGTTAGCTTGAACGCTAGCAATTGTAGTGATGTTACCGATGATCATTAGACCAACAGATGCAGCGAATGCGTACATGATCCATAGAGAGTAGAACTGAGGAGTCTTCAGCATTACTTTCCAAGTTAGGTCTTCAGTCTTCTTAACCGCTTTAGGAGCTTGGCCTGCTTTTACTTTAGGCTCAGCTGGCGTGTAATCCGCTGGTGGGTTGTTGATTGTTGCTGCTAGAGGTACTGCGATTGCAAGTACACCAACACCAAGAATCATAAAGCTAGTTTGGATACCCATGCTGTCGATTAGCGCAGAAGTTACTGGTGCTAGGTAAATAGCCGCAAGACCGAAGCCTGCTGCGATAAGACCGTTAACCATACCTTTCTTAGAAGAGTGGAACCACTTCATTGCTGATGGAGACAGACATGCGTAACCGAAGCCGATACCTGCACCTGTTATAATACCGAACGTGATGTTCAGCATCATAGGCGTTGTAGCGAAACCAGAAGCAATCATACCTAGGCCTGTAAGCGCTGTACCTAGGATAAGGATCTTACGTGGACCCATACGGTCTTGTAGGATGCCCGCAACAAGAAGACAAACAGAGAATGTGATAGTTGCAATAGCGTAAGGTGAAGATGCTTCAGCAGCACTCCAACCAGCTTCAGTTACTAGCGCTTTGTTAAATACACTCCAAGCATACAGGATGCCAAGACAAAGGTTGATACAGAAGCCTGCTAGCAGGATACGTGTTGCTTTATCAATCTTGCTCATTTTTATTCTCAGTTTTGTCATCGGTTAGTGGAGAGCCACTTAACTAAAGACGGGTTATTGTGATTGTTTCTTCAAAATTAGTTTGCGTTTATCAACAGATAGCGCAAAAGAGCGCGGATTATAACCAATTAAAATGTGATTGGAATCTCTTTTTCCATTTTTGGTAAATTAAATTCAATTTGTTAATAAGTTGTTTTTCATTGGTTTTTGAAATGTTTTTAACACCTCTCTATTTTGTTCTTTTTCGCTCTGTCTTCTTATTATTTCAGGGATTTTGAGGTGATGGTTTTTGAATAGACGCGTATTGCGTGCGGATATCACAGAGTTACAAATAATTTTAATTAATTTCCAAGGTTAAATTTGTGTAACAAAATAAATCGTAACAGCGCTTTGTTCATATGAGACAAGGAGTAACGGAGTTTTATTAAAAACAGAATGTTAAGCAATTGTTAAGGGTGATTTTTGTTAGTACTTTTGCTTACATTTTGTTCGATTGGAGGGGTTGTGTTGTCCGTAAAAAGTGGGAAAATAGTATGCAAACTGAGATTCCAAATTTGAAAGGATGCGTTTCCAACTTATGGTGAGGCGAGTATTATGAAACTGTTTTTAATTTTATTGATGTCAATTTCTGGTGGTGTAGCGGCAGCTGACCATATTCACTCTTTCCTATTCGGCTTCTATGTTGCGGCTCTAGCAGTTGGTAGTTGCTACTGGCTTGCATTCCGCAGTACGCGTTTCCCACAGTTGGCATTAGTGCTATTGATGTGTGGCTTTTTTGCGAAAATTGCAGTGACTGTTATCGGTGTTTCTTGGGGTATCTCGAACGATATCATTCAATCGCCGTTCATTTTCTCATTGTCATACCTGTTCTTCTTAGTGGTTGTGTCTTACGTTTGGTTTGCATACCGCGATAAATTGACGCTAAAACAGCGCGCTAAGAAGGTAGAAGAGTCTCGCAAGCAAGCGGCAGCATAATTCGATTTGATTCTTAAAAAGCCTTCTTCGGAAGGCTTTTTTGATCCTGCCTACCTGAACTCTATTATTTGGTTATGACGGCAGATAAAAGAAACCCCAGTATGGTGACATACTGGGGTTACTTGTTATGTATCTATTATCTAGCAGTTACCATCTACCAAAGACTACTCTGAAGGTGTGTTATTTCTTCATCATCTTAGCGAGATCGGCGAACGGGTTGTGTGTCGCTGACTGATGATCATCTAAACTCGCTTTTGCATCCACACCATAACGCTCATGGTCAGTGTATTTTGAATGCTCATGATCGTGACAGTACAGGCACAGTAGCTCCCAGTTGCTGCCATCTTCAGGGTTGTTTGTATGGTCGTGATCCACGTGGTGAACGGTAAGCTCTCGGAGGTTTGAGTAAACAAATTCGCGCGCACATTTACCACAAACCCAAGGGTACAGTTTTAGTGCTTTTTCGCGGTAGCCTTTCTCTTGGCGAGCATACGCTGCACTCGAACCTGTGAAATCAGAAGACATTGCCAAATCCTTATCAATTGTAATATCCCGATTTTATCACAGCTTTCTTGAAGCTGTCGGTATGTCGTTCGTAAAATCATTGCTAAATGATGCAGTGGACTTATCGATATTAGATTGAAGTTTGAATACAGACTTACCTTCTACACACTAACGCTTAAGCGGGTTATGTCTTTCTGGAATAAGCCATGCTTAACAGTTTGAAAATAAATCGTATTCAGGGGTTTTAACCGCAGGCATGTGACCTAATATCAGTTTGTGAGACCCTATATTAATAAGGAAATATCATGTCAGAACAATACACTCCGCCAAAAGTTTGGGTTAACGATACTGCTGGTGGTAACAAGTGGGCAAACATCAATAGTCCTGAATCTGGAGCTCGCTTTGATAAAGAGCTTCCTGTTGGTGACCATGCTTTTCAATTGTATTCTCTTGGCACACCTAACGGTCAAAAAGTCACTATCTTGCTGGAAGAGTTGTTAGCGGCGGGTGTTAAAGAAGCTGAATATGATGCGTACTTGATCAACATTGGTGAGGCTGATCAGTTCTCTTCTGGCTTTGTTAGCGTGAATCCAAACTCCAAAATACCAGCACTTGTCGACAAGTCTGGTGACGAAGACGTGAATGTATTCGAATCGGCATCTATCTTGATGCATCTAGCAGAAAAATTTGGTCACTTCTTACCAAAAAAAGGGGCAGCAAGAACACAAACCATTAACTGGTTGTTCTGGGCACAAGGCTCGGCACCATTCCTAGGCGGTGGTTTCGGCCACTTCTACGCTTACGCGGATGAAAAGCAAGAGTACCCAATTAACCGCTTCGCAATGGAAGCTAAGCGTCAACTAGATGTGTTAGACAAACAGCTCGCAAATAACACATTTGTGGCGGGTGACGAGTTAAGCATCGCTGATATCGCGATTTGGCCTTGGTATGGCAACCTTGTGCTAGGCAAAATTTACGATGCGGCCGAGTTTCTACAAGTTGAGTCATACACCAACGTTGTGCGCTGGGCGAAGCAACTAGAAGCGCGCGAAGGCTTCCAACGCGGCCGAGTGGTTAACCGTTCATTTGGCGAAGAGTGGGAGCAAGTACCAGAGCGCCACTCTGCGGAAGACATTGACCGAGTTTTAAAGCTTAAGCCTTAGTTCTTTTTTGAACGTGTTTTTGGCAGATATACCCTATCGGTCTTAATGTTAATGGCTAATTGAAACGCCATATCTCAATCGAGATATGGCGTTTTTCCGTTTTAAGGTAGGGAGAGGTTTTGTAATTGGAATGAGAGTCTCAATTATCATTTTGTTTTTCTTATTCAATCGCTTATGAGTAATGGTCTTTGTGGTTAAGACAAAAAACAATAGTCATCGAGGTGGAGTAAATCTATAAGATAACGGTCCACTTTAAATTACGACTAACTTCGCTCAATGAAAAAAAACTTAATTGCGTTGGCTATCATATCCACGGCTCTTTTAGGGTGTAATCACGACTCACTAAGCTATAGTGGTGGCCCTGATACGGCTCCTCCAACAGATATTGTACCACCAACGGACATTCTTCCTCCGACAGATATTGTTCCACCAACGGATATTCTTCCGCCGACTGACATTATTCCACCAACAGATATTATTCCCCCAACAACTTACATCGGTTCACTGTTGTCGAGCGGGGCGTTTGTTTCTGGAGATGTGTACTGTGACGGCATTCATCTTGAAAACGGAACGTTCAGTGTAAAACAAGGCGTGAGTTTTAGTTGTACCTTGGGTCACCTTACTTTAGGTGATTTCACGGCTCCTTTCCCCGAAGTCACAGAAAGCACGATTTCAAATGATGCGCTTCATGCGGCATTTGAGTTGACAGAATTACATGGAGACAACGTTACCAAGGTACTCGAATCAATTGATGTTTGTGAGACTGAAAGTGCTATCTGTTTAAAAGAACTGGATGCTTTTGATATTGAAGGTGTGTTCTCGCAACTTGATGATCAAGATGCTGTCGATGCGTACTTTTCATCGAAAGAAGAAGAGTCTACAGATGAAGTAGGTAAGGCTCCTAGTTCACACGTAGACACAACAGTTGTTCCTGCGGTTGACCCTAATGCGGACAATAACCTTAACGCTGGTTTTGTTTCTGCGGACGCAGAGTCTACCTATGCTTATAAGCCAAGTGTTGAAGGTAAGGTGTTAACTCGCAGTAAGCTTACAGACGCTAATGGTACGCCGATTTCTGGGATCAGTTTCTTTTCGGCTAACGCGACGGGCGTGACGGATGAAGAGGGAGTCTTTGAGTACCTGTGGGGCGACAGAATCGTTTTTGGTATTGATACGTTTGAGTTTGGCTCCATTACGGGTAATCAGGTTGCTTATAAATTGTCTGATGTGACCAATAATGTGGTTGAGAAAGCGAATATCCAGTCATTACTAGAGCGCTATGCGGTTGATCATGTAAGTTATTATGAGATATCTGAAGAAGTCCAAGATACCTTTTCAAATTACCCTAACGTTATAAATGAGTTGATCAACCTAACTCTGCCAAATGGGGGGCTGATAGAGGGTACAGACTTCGAACTTCCTAATGAGTTTGTTGGTCAGTTTAGCCAAGGGTTAACGGCAGTCATTGATGAGCAGCTGCGCCAAACGCCTCAGTTTATGGATTATGTTCGTCAACCTGCCGTTTTATCTATGAATTCTGGTCAGTATGTAACAGAGTCTCTGCAGCAAATCTTCCACAACGTCACCAAATTCCATGTCTTCAATGACAATGGTAGCTTTTACGGTGCGACGGGGTATACCCGTGGTATGCGAGCTCTGAACATATCGAACAGAGCATTCCCTGTGGTGATGCCAAGAACTGATAAAAACCGTGAGCTTTACTTTGGTGAGCAACAGGCTTGGACTCGTGAAGGTAAGCCTTACATCGCACAACACCCAAGCATCTCGATGCCTCCGATTCCTTTAGTCTCTGAAGACAACGCGACTTATGGTTTCCCATTCGTTACTGCAGGCGAGATAGGCAAAGGTAAGGTCGTGTTCATGGGCAATGGCTTATATCCAAGTATTCTGTCATGCCCAGAGAATTATTGGGCTAATCGCACATTACATATCGACAGCAACAAACAACAGTGCACTGTTTCGACGTTTGAAAACCTACTACATGATGACCAAGGCAGCATGAGGTTGTTTTTCTCGAACTTGTTTGAGTGGTTCAATAATGGTTTGCCTATTGCTGGGATGAATGCAGTGACCAATATTGACCAAGCCTATTCGGCTTATCACCACTCCACAATGGGTAAGCAGTACACGTTTTTTGTTAGTCCTCAGTATGGTTTTGCGTCAGTAGAAAAGCGTGGTTCAGGTGACTTTGATGATTTGGATGCGAGTAATACGCCGATTTTGATCCTTCAGGCATACCCACCTAAGTTGGTTCAAGATGGCATGACTAACCAGTTTGTTGATGACTTGGATAACCCGAACTTAAACCAAGACGATATTACGGCTCTTATTAACTATGTTAATGACGGTGGCAATATCTTGTTTATGGATGCGATTCAAACGACTAATCCTGAACCTGTTGGACGCTTGGCAGATGCCGTAGGTGTATCTCTTGGTGGTGAAAACGTTACCCCGACAAACCAAGCTTTCTGCGGTAGCTCTTATTACTGCCAAGCACCTTATCCTAATCTTCACGTGAAGAGTCAAAAGGAAATGGTGGTTCTTGAGCGTTTTCAAGATAACCAAGGAGAGCCTCCATTCACGGTAAATCAAGATGGTACGGTTGAGTGGATCAAAGATGAGTCCAAGATTAAGTTTGAGATCCCGACTTATGAGGTTACTAAGTTAGACGCTGAAGGGAAGCCAGTGCTTGATGCGTCTGGTGTAACAGTAATGGAGAAAAAATCCGCACGTATCTTTGTTGAATCGGCAGAAGAGCGTGAAGCGGCGATCAAAGAACTGCAATCTGCATTTGTTGGAACTGATCTTTGTACAAACGATTATGAATATGAATTTAACTGTATTGAGACTCGTTCTGGAGACGGTGTTACTGTTCGTGGTGCTTATCATCGCGCAGACTTTGATCGCTATGAAGTAAGTGAAGCTGTTGTTGGTAGCATGGTTAAAGCGGCGAACTTGGGCACTAACTTTACGGCGCTTTATGAGCATGAAATTTACTATAGAACAAAAGGTACTCAAGGTAAGCGTCTGTCTAACAGCGAATTGAATCAAGCGTTTGATAACCTGTCTGTTTGGATGTGGAATGACAACGCATACCATTTTGAAACAGAAATACAAGATGAGTTGGGGTTCAAGCAGGCTGTTCAGTTCCTTAACTGTTATACCGAAGACTTACATCAAACAGACACAATGGATGCACAGTGTCCTGTTGACCTAAAAGCGTCGTTAGTCGCTAATGGAATGATTCATGGCGAAGGTGAGTTATCTGGGCAGTTGAATCCTAGCTATCCATTAAATTACATGGAGAAACCTCTGACTCGTATTATGTTGGGGCGCTCATTCTGGGATCATGAAATCGTTGTTGATACCACAATGTATCCGGGTCGAACTTCGGGGGCATCTTCGTCAAGTACGGTAATGGTTCAGACCAACGGTAAAGCGGTGACGTATTCGGCAGGAAACAATCAATCGACAGGTCTGTGGGCACCTCAATTACAAGAAGTAACCATTCAAGATGGCGTGGCAGCTACGATTACTGTGATGATCGCGGATGATCTTACAGGTAAGCCGAATCACGAAACGAGTTTGAAACGCCCTCCACGTATGCAAACCAGCTTTGACTACAATGGTTCGAGCTTAACTTTCAAGGTTCCGTATGGTGGCCTTATTTACATTCAACCGAAAGTAAAAGAGCTTGGTGAAGTCTCGTTTAGCATTGATGGCGCGTTAAAAGCGGCTTGGTGGAAAGAGGGACAGTGGATTAACACTATTCAATCGGCAGACGCACCAATTGCAGAAATCGATACGGGTTCATTTATTTACACTACACCAATCAGGAATCTAGAATCCGCTGATTTGAACCAATTCGCAACAGATATGAATCGATTCGCTGAAGCGGCAAGTGACTTCTACGGGCGTGATGAGAAACAAAGCACTGGTTTACACCGTAGGTTCACTTATCCAGAACTGAATGCGTTCCGCCATCGTTTTGTGAATGACGTGCAGATTTCGATTGGCGCTGCTCACTCTGGCTACCCAGTGATGAATTCAAGCTTTAACGCAAATCGGACATACATTCCAACCAACCCTGTGAACGATTGGTTGTTGTGGCATGAAGTTGGTCACAACTTAGCATCAGCTCCTTTCCTTGCGGCTGGTAGTACAGAAGTAACCAATAACCTTCTTGCGTTGTATATGCAGGAATTAGAGGGGCGCAATGCAAACCCTGAAATGGATCGTATTAAATCGGATATTAAGAAAGCACCTAAATGGCTAGAGCTTAATAATGAACATGCGTGGTCACATGGTGATGCAGGTTTACGATTAGTTATGTTTGGTCAGCTAAAAATCTGGGCAAAATCGAACTTTGCAATTGATGATTGGTATACACGCGGCGCAAGCCAATCTGATGTGTATGGTGAAGATGAAGGCTGGAACATGTTCAAACTTATGCACCGTAAAGCTCGAGGTGATAGAGAAGGCGACTCGAATACGAACTATTGTAGTGCTAGCGAGACTGGGCTTTCTGGTGGAGACCTAATGATGGTGTGCGCTTCTTATGTTTCAAACTATGACTTAAGTGACTTCTTTGAAGTTTGGAACGTGGGCGAAACGTCCATGACTAATGCTGATGGCACGAAGTCTTATAGTGGCGGAATTAGCTCTAAAGGTCTTAGTGCGGTTGAACAATTAAAACTAGAGAAACCAAACAACAGTCCTTTGAATGTTGATTCAATTTACTAACGCTAATTATTGCTAAAGCATTTTATAGCTTAAAAACAAACGCCACACTGAAACTACGTGTGGCGTTTTTGTTGGAATGCTCTAGAAATTTCAGCTAGATCAGTCTTCTACATGATGTTTAATACTTCGGCTGCCATTGGTTGACTGTCCTTGCTAGAGAAAGCAGGTTAAACTGTTCGCATCATAATTCTAAAGGATGGTGCCATGTACCACGGTCATATCTATTTCCCTCTGCGATTTGCAGAGCAAGCAGAAACACTGCGTCAGAAAATTTTAGCGGAACGTAAAGATGTATTAGAGGTTTTCCCATTAATACAGCGTTTGGTTGGTCCACATAAGATGCCAATGTTTGAGATTCACTTTGCGAACAAAGAGTCGGGCATTGTTGAATGGCTTGAGCAAGAACGCGGTGATATGTCGGTGCTTATTCACCCTGTAACTGGCGGTGAAGAAACTGTGGATCACACAGTACGAGCGATCTGGCTTGGTCGTGAATTGGGTGTCTTTGAAGAAACGCTTACTAGCTAATCAAATATACCAATATTGCACTTAACTCATTCCGACCGGAAAATACATGAACAATAAAAAGGCTCCTCAAATGAGGAGCCTTTGTTTTAAGGAGCCGTTTTACCAAGAAACCGGTTATCAAGAGCCTCTGGTTATCGGGCTGAACCGTTAACCAGAGTAGGGGGATTAAGCCTCTGCCGTTACTTTAGAGCCGCTCATCTTTTTAAGTGCTGCGTAGCCAAAGCCTGTTACTAGCGTACCTGCTGCAATCGCTACTAGGTACATAAGTACTGGAGAGATAGCGCCAGGAATCAGTAGTACGAATAGACCGCCGTGTGGAGCCATTAGCTGTGCACCAAACATCATTGATAGAGCACCTGTTAGTGCACCACCTGCCATACAAGCTGGGATAACACGCATTGGATCTTTCGCTGCGAATGGGATTGCACCTTCAGAGATGAAACATAGGCCAAGAACGAATGATGCTTTACCTGCTTCACGCTCGCCTGCTTCAAACTTGTCTTTCACTAAGAAAGTCGCAAGGCCCATACCTAGAGCTGGAACCATACCTGCTGCCATGATAGCCGCCATTGGTGCGTAAGTTTGCGAAGCCAGTAGACCAACACCGAATGTGTAAGCGGCTTTGTTTACCGGACCACCAAGGTCGAAACACATCATTGCGCCTAGAATCACACCTAGAAGAATCGCATTAGACGTACCCATGTTGTTTAGGAAAGTTGTCATTGCGCTCATCACGCCAGAAACAGGGCCACCCACGATGTAAACCATCACAAGACCAGTGAACAAACTCGCGATAAACGGAATGATCAGGATTGGCTTGAGGGCTTCCATGGATTGTGGAAGTTGAACCTTGTCGGCAATGAATTTCGCTGCGTAACCTGCAATGAAACCTGCTGCGATACCACCTAGGAAACCTGCGCCCGTTGAGCTAGCCAGCATACCGCCGATTAGACCTGGAGCCAGACCCGGACGGTCAGCAATTGAGAATGCAATGAAACCAGCAAGAACAGGAATCATCAGAGCGAATGCAGAGCCACCACCGATAGTCATCAGTGCAGCGGCCAGCGTGCCTTCTTCTTTAAACGCTTCGATACCGAATACGAAAGAAAGAGCAATGATCAAACCACCTGCAACTACCACTGGAAGCATGTGAGAAACACCCGTCATTAGGTGCTTGTACACGCCTTTCTTCTCGTCAGCAGGTGCTGAATTTGAAGAAGCAGTGTGTTGGTATGGTTTAGCTTCTGCGAATGCTTTTTCCATCTCTTGCTTTGTTTTCTTCAAAGCAGGGCTTGTTGTGGTTTTGTATAGCGCTTTGCCGTTAAAACGATCCAGAGGAACATCGATATCTGCTGCGATGATAACTAGATCAGCGTCTGCGATTTCTTGGTCTGTCAGTTGGTTTTTTGCACCTACAGAGCCGCGAGTTTCTACTTTGATTTGGTGACCTAGGCGTTTGCCTTCAGCTTCAAGCGCTTCAGCGGCCATAAAGGTGTGTGCAACACCCGTTGGGCAAGCCGTAATCGCTACGATCTTTTTGCTACCTGTAGCAGGTGACGTACCAGTCACTTCAACAGCGCTTTCAACTTGTGAAGCGTCTAATACTGTTGCTTCTGCTACCGCTTTCTCTAGGAATGCTTTTGCATCAGCAGTGCATTCAGAGATAGCCGCTTGGTATACTTTCTTGTCGACAAAGCGCGCTTTATCAACGTTGGTGTTGGCTGCGATAACCACAACGTCGCTGCTGTCGATAGCGTCTTGCGATACGGTTGAGTCAGGTAACACGCTTGATTGACATTCAATAGCGGCGTTCCAACCCAGTGCTTTTGTCGCTTGCTCTAACAAGCCTGCTGCGATGATGCTGTTTGCTACGCCACTAGGGCAAGCTGTGATAATGGTAATATTCATAATAAACCTTTTGTCCTATTTGCTTGTGTCTAACTGGCTAGTTGGAGCACTAAGCGACTGTAATTGGATATTTTGTAGTACTGAATCCAGCTCTTGTTGGCTGGTGATGCCCACGCCTACCTGTGAAACTGCTAGAGCAGATAGGGCGGTTGCGAATTTAATAAGTTCTGGTTTTGGCATCTGTTGCATGTGACCCCAACATAGGCCTGCAACTAAGGTGTCACCTGCGCCTACCGTGCTAACTACTTGCATGCGCGGTGGTTGAGCATGTAACCATTCACCTTGGTTTAGCCACATCACACCTTCTGCGCCAAGTGACACCACGATGTTCTCAATACCTTTTTCACTTAGGGCTTGGCCTGCGTGTTGGCATTGGTCACGTGTTGTCAGTTCTGCGTTGAACAGCTGAGACAGCTCTTCGTCGTTTGGCTTAATCAGCCAAGGTTGCGCATTGATACCGGCTTTAAGTGCGTCACGGCTGCTATCAAATAGCACCTTCTTACCTAAATCGTGTAAGCGTTGAACCCAAGAAGCGCAAAGCTCAGGAGAGATGCCCTGTGGCAGGCTGCCTGCAATCACGAAGTAATCGTGTGTTTCAGCAAGCTCTAACAAGGTTTCTTCAAACGCTTTAATCGCGTCAGCATCAACAGGAACACCTGGGAAGTTGATATCGCTTACTTGGCCTGAATTTTCTACCAATTTCACGTTGATACGAGTCGCGCCGTCGACACGGATGAAGCGGTCAGTTGCGCCCATCAGCTCAAACAGTTGGCAGAACGCTTCTTCGTTATTGCGACCAAGGAAACCTGTTACGGTCACTTTCGCGCCAAGCTCTGAAAGTATTTTCGCTACGTTTACGCCTTTGCCCGCTGCATGCAGAGAGCCTTTGTTTACTAGGCTCACTGAACCTACATTTAGTGCGTCGATAGCGCCTGTCAGGTCTAGAGCAGGGTTAAGCGTTACGGTAACGGCTTTGATTTGTTTATCAGACATATCGACTCCTTAACCTTCGCCAAGGCCTGAAGCGATAGCTTTACCAATCGATTCAAGTGCTTGTGCTGCATCGTCACCTTCAGCAACAAACTGAAGCTGGTGGCCGTGTTTAACGCCAAGTGCGATGACTTTCATCAAGCTCTTCGCGTTCACTTCTTTTCCGTCGCCATCTAGGTTTGAAACGCGGATTGTTGATTCGAATTTCTTCGCTTCAGCAACCAACATTGCACCTGGACGAGCGTGTAGGCCGTGTGCGTTTTTGATTTTGAAGACTGCGCAGTTGTCGTCGTCTTGAGACGCTGTAGAAACCGCTTCACCTTTTAGAAGGCCAATCACTTGCGCTGCGTCAGCGGCTAACAGTTGTTGCTGTTTACCTTCAAAAACCATCTTGCTTAGGTTTGCCAGAATAGATTGGTGCGCGCTGTTACAAGCGGCGAATGCTACCAATGCTTTAACTGGTGTGCCTTCGTATTCACAATGGTTCGCTGTTGAAACGAAAGATACGCCAGTGCGAGTTACACCTTTGTCGCTGCCCAACAACCACAGGCCTTGGCCTAGGTGAGTTGGTGTTTTCGTTACTAGGTCAGCAACGAATGCGTTGTCTGTGCAACCTGTGTTCTTAAGTAGACCGCCCGCAACTGCAGACATTTGAATCATGTCGCTTGCAGGGAACAGTAGCTGAACTAAAGAAGCGTCTAGGTCGGCTTCAAGCTGAACTTCGCCGTTAAGTAGAGCGATGATTTCGTCTTCTGATTTCGCTTGCTTTAATTTCTCTTCAACACCGTCAGCTGCCAGAACTTTGGTCAGTTGCTTAAGGATGCCTAAGTGCTCGTCAGATTTCGCTGCAATACCAATTGCTACGTAAACACGGTTGCCGTCAGCCCAATCAATACCTTCAGGGAAGTGGTGTACCGCAACGCCTGTCTCTTTCACTAGGCCACGAGTATCCGTCGTTCCGTGAGGAATCGCGATGCCGTTACCTAGGAACGTAGAGTTCTGGTTTTCACGGTTCAGCATTCCGTCAACGTAACCAGAGTCAACTAAACCTTTAGCTGTCAGGTCGCCAGCAATGTTTTGGATTGCTTTGAATTTGTCTTCGGCAGTTTGGCCTAGAGTGATGTCAGATTTTGATAATTTAAGCATGGTGCCTCTTTAGCGTATCGCTTGAGAATTTGTGTATCGCTACGATTCAGTCTAGAGCAAGATTTATGGAGCTTAAATCTTTGTCTTATGTTTGCTGAATCGGTTCAGCATTCAGTGTAAAAAAATTCAGCAAAGCCGATTTTGGTTTTCAAAATAGTTTTGCTGCGTGTCGTAATTTCAGTTTCGTTAATAACGAGAAGTTGAATCACAACAAATGACGCTCAATCCATACAAAAGGATGATTGAAGTCACTTTTCAGATTTTGCTGAATCCTTTCAGCTTTTATACTGAATCGATTCAGCATATAATTCAACTAATCCGAGGATCAGATCATTGGTTATATGATCCTACGCACAAAATACAGGTCACCCATATGACACTTGATGAAATTGCTAAATTGGCTGGAGTATCGAAAACCACGGCCAGTTATGTCATCAACGGCAAGGCGCAGAAATACAGAATCAGTGAAAAGACTCAGCAGAAAGTCATGGCGGTTGTGGAAGAGTATAACTACCGACCAGACCATGCTGCTTCGTCGCTGCGTGCTGGTAATAGCCGTTCATTTGGTTTGATTATTCCTGATCTGGAAAACAGCAGTTATGCGCGTTTAGCAAAACTGATAGAGCAGAACTCACGTAAAGTGGGCTATCAGATTTTGATTGGCTGTTCAGATGATGACGCTGAAACCGAGCGAAAGGTCGCTGAAGCTTTGGTCAGTCGTCGTATTGATGCTTTGCTGGTGGCGAGCTCAATGCCAGACGCCAACGAGTTCTACTTGAAACTGCAAAACTCAGGTACCCCAGTAATTGCGATTGACCGTCCGTTAGACGATGAGCACTTTGCTTGCGTGATCAGTGAAGATTTCGAGGCTGCATTTGAACTGACCCACTCGATTCTCGATGACAGCATTCATAGTGTTGGCTTGATCGGTGCGTTACCTGACCTGAACATTTCACGTGAACGTCAGCTGGGTTTTGAAGCGGCGAATAAAGCACATACTCAACAAACAAGGCTAGCAGAAAACAAGCCGATGGTAGTGGGTTATGGAGAACACTTTGATAGAGAATCAGGGCGCGAGATTTTTGAGGGTTGGATTGCCAAAGGCACGGTGCCTGATGCGATTGTGACTATGTCTTACACTTTGTTAGAGGGTGTGTTGGATGTGATGGTTGAAAAGCCAGAGCTGATTAATCAAGTAAAACTGGCAACCTTTGGTGATAACCGACTGCTCGACTTCTTGCCTTTTAAAGTCCATTCACTGCCTCAGCAGTTTGAAGTAATTGCCGACAGCGCTTTTGCTTTGGCGCTGAATGCATCGGCTAAGCGTTACCAAGCTGGCATTGAACTCGTGCCAAGAAGCTTAGTGAAACGAGGCTAAACGCGGTTATATTAGGCTAATTCGTAAACGTATCTAGCTTGGGTTTAACAATAACCCCAGTTCTACGACCGCAACAATGCCGAGCAACAAAGCCAACACTTTCCAAAACTGGATCGGGTTTCGGTTTATCAAAGGTTGCTTGGCTTTGCTTTTCACCAAGCTTTGGTTTGGTGTGTAAAGGTCAGCGACAAAATCCCCCAACACTTGATGACGTTCGCTTGGTGATTCCGCGCAGGCTTTTTGTAATACCAAATCCACCCAGCTTGGTAAGTCAGCTCGTTTCTGTGTGATGGGTTGGTATTCCCATTGATGGTGACGAGATTGCTTAAGCGATTGTGCGGTCATTTCAGAGTAGGGCAATGCACCGGTTAGCATCTCATAGCCGATCACGGCGATAGAGAACAGATCTGAGCTTGTGGTGGCCGTGTTATGCTTGATGGTCTCTGGCGCTATGTAATTGACCGCGCCTATTGGAGTGTCGTCTTTGTCGGTGAGCTCTCCCTCTTCAAGGCCTCTCACTAACACCGCACCAAGGTCGATGATTTTTACCTCACCATCACGTTGAATCATGATGTTTTCCGGTTTTAAGTCTCGGTGCACCATGTCTGCACGTTGTAATACTCGAATGCCTTGTGTGATTTTTTCTAGTATGTCGCGCACTTCATTGAGTGACGGCTTTGGATTGTCGTACATCCATTGTCTTAGGGTGATGCCTTCTACCCATTCGCAGATTTGATATAAGAATTGCGAGTTCTCTGGCGTCGGGTAAACCTTCATTACTCTCTTATTTTTCAGCAAGATCCCCGCCCATTGTTCATTAAAGAAAGCTCGAAGTTGCGAAGGGCTATCGTGATATTGAACGGAAGGGACTTTCAGCACGAACTCGGTTTGTGTCTCTTTCTGCATCACACGATACACATGGCTTCTTGACCCTGCATACAACACCTCAAGTACCATGAAGTTGTCGATACTTTGCCCGAGCTTTAAAGCGGGTGGGATTGCCCGTTTAGCCAGCTTCTCATGGAATTCAATCAGCGAAGGTTTAGGCAGATGGCTGACTTGCACAATCAAGCAGCTCACGTTGTCTGAGCTATTGTGGCTTAAAGCGGTGTTACAGATGGTTTGCGCTGCGTATTCGAAATCCGCTCCGGGTTTATCGATGTGTTCTTTGAAGGTGTTGGGAGATACAAACTCGTGCACGCCATCAGATGTCAGGATAAAGCAGTCGTTTTTCTTGATAGGCAGGGTTTGATAGTCAACGTTGAGTTGGTTGTCCATGCCTAAGGCGCGTGTAAGATAATGCTTCTGTCCCATATTTTTACGGGTGTGGTCGCGGGTCAGTTGGCGTAATTCTCTATCTCTGAGTAAGTAAATGCGGCTGTCGCCAACGTGGAATATATGTGCGGTGTTTGATTTTAATATCACGCTGCTGAACGTCGAAACGAGGGCATTGTGGTTCACTTGTTGTGCGGGATGAATATTAGAAACAGACGTGTTGAAGAGCCAAGAATTGAGGGACGTTAAGACCTTTTGCGCCGAACGTTGAATGCTCCAGCTTTGGGGGGTTGCGTAATAGTCGTCGATAAACTGCATCACGCTGGTGTGACTGGCTTTCTGGCCGTGTTCACTACAACTTGCTCCGTCTGCAATGCAGGCAACACTGCCTTTCAACTCTTGCTCTGCGCGAGTTTTAGGGTGTTTTACAATGATGGCATCTTGGTTTTCATCACGTACGCCTTGATTCGAATAACCACCAAACTTAAGCGTTAACTGGTTGTTGGATTCTGGCGTGATGACTTGCCCTTGGCTGAATGAAATTGTCATAACTTGTCTTCTTCTTAACTGCTCTTCTTCCCGCTTCCTTGACAGAACATCCTAGGAAGAACAAAAGCCCTAGTGAACTTAGAGCCTTTGAACGAAGCACCTAGCATTGATGTATCCGCTAAGGTGCCTCTCCCGATTCAATAATATCAATGCTTCTTAGTACAGACCCTAGCTTGAAACATTAATCAGCGTGACACTGCCGTCGTCGTTTACTTCGGCGATTTGACCGTTAGGCTCTTCCATGAACAGCAGAGTCACAAAGCCAAGTACCGCTGTTGCAGCAATCACTAAGAAGAATGTTTGGTAGCTCACGAATGACAACACAGTTAGGTAAACTACCGCACCCACGTTGCCGTAAGCACCCGTCATACCAGCAATTTGACCTGTCATACGACGCTTGATTAGAGGAACCGTTGCGAATACCGCACCTTCACCCGCTTGCACGAAGAAAGAACACGCCATCGCCGCGACAACTGCTAGCCATACAGGCCATGTGCTGTCGACTTGACCCATTGCGAAGTAACCCACCGCAAGGCCAATCGTTAGAATAAGCAGTGTTGGTTTACGACCGAATTTATCTGAAATCCAACCACCACCTGGGCGAGACATTAGGTTCATAAAGGCATAAGCCGATGCAACCATACCTGCAAGAACCGGTGTTAATTCAAAGGTTTCAGAGAAGAACAGTGGCAGCATAGAAACCACAGCCAGTTCAGAACCAAATGTCGCGAAGTACAATACGTTAAGTACCGCAACTTGCTTGAATTTGTACTGGTGAATCTCTGGTACTTCTTCTTTAAATACGTTCTTGTTTACTTTCCAAACTTGCGACACTTCGTACACGTAAAGCGCAGCTAAACCGGCATACACTGAGTAAACCGCCATGTCTGACAACATGTTGATGTTGGTTGGTGATAGCTTCCAAGTCAGTAGCGCTAAAGCGGCATACATAGGGATCTTCATAATAAGTAGGAAGAAAAAGTCACCCTTTGATGTCACTTCCATCGCTGTTACTTGAGCAGGCTTGAAGTAAGTTGAACCTTTTGGTGTATCTGACACGTTTTTGTAGAAGATAAACGAGAACGCTAAGCTCATTACGCCAGTAATACCAACCGCATAACGCCAGCCGTCTTCACCACCAAACGCTAGAGCGAGAGTTGGAAGTGTGAACGCTGCTGCTGCTGAACCGAAGTTACCCCAGCCGCCGTAAATACCTTCTGCAGTACCCAGTTCATTGTGTGGGAACCACTCAGACACTAGACGAATACCGACAACGAAGCCTGCACCGATGAAGCCTAATAGGAAACGAGCAATCGCCGCTTGAATAAAAGAGTCTGCCATAGCAAACATAAAACAAGGGATAGAACAGACCGCGAGTAGCGAAGAGTAGACCAATCTTGGGCCGTATCGGTCGGTTAACATACCAATGGCGACACGTGCCGGAATGGTCAATGCAACGTTGAGAATAAGCAGTGTTTTGATCTCTTCAGTAGAAAGACCAAGTGAGGTTTTCACCATTTGCAGTAGTGGGGCAAAGTTGAACCACACAACAAAGGTGATAAAAAAGGCCATCCAACTTAGGTGTAAGGTTTTCATCTTACCCGTAAATGAAAGCAGCGAAAATTTAGTGTTATCCATGGTTTAAATCCTTTAAATCTGGAAAATTACCCGGTTTGTGCACCTGCGTTACTTCCGAACTTAGAACGCTTTTAATGTGCATAAACCCTGTGCCGAAATTGCGCACGCTAATAAGCGTTTGCATGATGGTGTCGGCGGTTTAGTTAACTGGCGATAGCAAGTGGTGCGAGAACTTGAACTTGTTCTCCTTGTTTGCGAACTTCAAATTTCACGAGCTTGAGCTCAGGCTGTTCAAGACATTCGCCAGTTTCTAAGTGGTAATGCTGCTTGTATAAGGGTGAGGCCACGTAAGGTTCTCCGCTTAATGAACCAATTATACCACGTGACATCACATTCGCCTTGCCGATAGGGTCGTAATTAGAGAGCCCATAAAGCGTGTCGCTGCGCTTGCAGTAAAAAATAGCCACTTGGTTATCGTCTACTTTGGCGCAAATTCCCCCGTTTGGGGTTAGATCGCTGGTGCTGCATACGGTTGTCCAATTTTCCATGACTTTCTCCTAGTCTAAAATTGAGTTTTTATTTTTTTATTGATGAACCTGATGAACCTGATGAACCTGATGAAATTTATGAAACCTCAGTCACTTCGATTTGGTCTGCTTTAGCGAGCTTTTCATCGCGTTTTGAATCGGAAGAAGAGCTCAAGCTCGGCTTAGGAAAACGCTGCTCTCGTTCTTTGATGAATGACAGGCTAGTGTCCATTTCTTCGCTGTTGATGTAGTGCTGGAAGCGTTTCATCTTTTCAGGGTTTTCGATGGTGGTTTTCCACTCACACTGGTATTTTTCGATGTTGAGGGCGATATCGGCCTCAAGTTCTTCAGCAACGTTGAGCTTGTCTTCAATCACGACTTGCTTGAGGTATTCGATGCCGCCTTCAAGGTTCTCCATCCATACCGATGTACGCTGTAAGCGGTCTGCGGTACGTGTGTAGAACATCAAAACGCGGTCGATGTATTTAAGGAGTGTGGTTTCATCAAGGTCGGTAGCGAAAAGGTCACCATGGCGAGGGCGCATACCGCCGTTACCACAGATGTAGAGGTTCCAACCTTTGTCGGTGGCGATAATGCCAAAATCTTTTGATTGGGCTTCTGCACATTCACGAGTACAGCCAGAAACCGCAAACTTGATCTTGTGTGGTGAACGCAGGCCTTTGTAGCGGTTCTCAAGTCGAATCGCTAAGCCAACACTGTCGTCGACACCGTATCGACACCAAGTGCTACCGACACAAGATTTCACGGTACGAACCGATTTACCGTAGGCGTGGCCCGTTTCAAAACCTGCATCAATCAGCTTTTTCCAGATGATAGGCAGTTCGTTAAGCTGTGCGCCAAACAAGTCGACACGCTGACCGCCCGTGATTTTGGTGTACAGGTCGAACTCTTTAGCGACTTCGCCTAAAACAATCAATTTATCGGGAGTGATTTCACCGCCAGCAATACGCGGAACTACCGAGTAAGTGCCGTCTTTTTGCATGTTGCCAAGGTAGATGTCATTGGTGTCTTGCAGCTCGATATGTTGATCTTCAAGGATGTAATCGTTCCAGTAGGAAGCCAGAATCGAACCGACAGCCGGTTTACACACGGTACAGCCCAATCCGTTGCCGTGAGAATCTAACAGCTCATCGAAGGTCTTGATTTTGTTGACGCGAATGATGTCGGTAAGCTCTTGGCGAGAATAAGCAAAGTGCTCACAGATATCGTTAGAGACTTCTACACCCAAGTTAATCAGCTCACTATCCAGAACTTGTTTCGCAAGGGCAGAACAACCGCCACAACCTGTTGAAGCATTCGTGGTTTCTTTCAATGCAGCCATCGTGGTGCAGCCTGCTGAAACGGCCTCTTTAATATCGCCTTTGGTCACATCAAAACATGAACAGATCACAGCGCTATCAGGCAGAGCTTCAACACCCATTGCCGAACCTGAATCATCGGCCACGTTAGGTAAAATTAGCACTGATGGGTTTTCAGGAAGGGGCATATCATTTTGCTTGATTTGCAGTAGCGAACCGTAGGCTTCTGCATCACCGACCAATACTGCGCCGACAATCTTTGTGCCGTCAGCCGAGATGATCAAGCGTTTATAAACTTGTTCAATTTCATCGTTATAAGTATACGATTGAGCGCCTTCCGTCTTGCCGTGTACCTCACCAATACTGGCAACATCGACGCCAAGCAGTTTGAGCTTGGTGCTCATGTCTGCGCCAGTGAATGCAGCGTCGTCAGTACCGTCAGAGACAATATGCGAAGCCGCGATTTTTGCCATCGAATAACCGGGAGCGACTAAGCCGAAGATCTTGTTATCCCAAAGGGCACATTCTCCAATGGCGTAAACGTTGTCGATATTGGTTTGACAGTGATTGTTGATCACAATACCGCCACGCTCGCCAATCTCGACATCAGAGCTTCTTGCTAGCTCATCTTGAGGGCGAATACCGGCAGAGAATACGATCATATCGGTTTCTAAGTGGGTGCCGTCTGCGAAGTTCATGCGGTAGCGAGCGTTTTCTCCGTCGACTATTTCAGAGGTCGCTTTCTCGGTATGAACTTGCACACCAAGGTCTTCAATTTTTCTGCGCAGTAGGGCACCGCCACCATCATCTAATTGAACCGCCATCAGGCGAGGCGCAAATTCAACCACATGGGTTTCTAAGCCAAGGTTTTTGACTGCGTTTGCGGCTTCTAAACCCAGCAGTCCACCACCAATCACCACGCCCGATTTGCTGTCTTTACTTGAGAGCTCAATGGCGTCTAAATCTTCGATGGTGCGATAAACGTGGCAGTGTTCTTGGTCGTTACCGGGAATAGGGGGAACAAAAGGGAATGAGCCGGTCGCCAAGATTAGCTTGTCGTAACTTTCAACGTGACCACTTTCAGTGATGACTTGTTGATTGGCGGTGTCTAGCTTGGCAACCTTCTGATTCAACAAGTAGTTCACGCCGTTGCTTTGGTAATATTCTTCACTGGTCAATGACAGGTCATCAGCGCTTTTACCATTAAAGTAAGCCGTCAGCTGAACACGGTCGTAGGCCAGCCTTGGTTCTTCACTAAAAGTAATCACATCAAACTCATCACTGTCTGATTGCAGGATGTTGTCGATAAATTTGTGTCCAACCATACCGTTACCAACAACGACGATTTTCTTCTTGCTCATAATCCATTCCTTATTCTCGGCGTCACCATCACTAGCGTCTAATTTCTAATCGTTAGCAGATGAATACCGGGTTGAGATTCCACTCAATTCATAATCATCAAGAAAAACAAAAATGTTTTTTCTAAGTCTTGGTTTCTAGTGGAGCAAGGAGGGTGCCAGATTGCGATTTGTTCATTTAAATAAAATTTAATATATATATTTCAGTGATTTAAAAATTTCAGGTGGCACGTAATTACCCCTAAAGTGGTATGTAAAATTTTTGTTATATTTATATAAATGAGCGTTTGTGGTGCAACTTTCTGCAAAATGGTGCAAAAATTAAGTTTTTATCTTGGCTAAGTTCTGTTTGGTTCGTTGTTGATATTTGTGTTTTTATTAAGTTATTGTTTTTAGATGAAATTATTTGCTATTCATCAGCTGCTATTAAGTGGCGTGTTATTTGCTTATTTTTAGTTATTACAATTATGGATAATTGAGTGAGAAACGGATGACCGATTCAAACAGCGGCTGGATAAAATCGACCTGTGCTTATTGTGGTGTAGGGTGTGGAATAGAAGCGAGACCGACATCGTTAGGAAAACTAGAAGTGCGTGGTGATAAAGATCATCCATCAAACTATGGAAAGCTATGCACTAAAGGGATTGCGCTCGGCGACACCGTCACGCCTTTAGGTCGTCTTACACAGCCTGCTCATATTCAGAATGAGCAAAAACAAGAGCTAGATTGGAACAGTGCCACTCAGTTGGTCGCAGACAAATTCAATCAAACCATCGAAGAATATGGGGCCGATTCGGTTGCGTTCTATGTATCTGGTCAGCTGCTTACCGAAGACTACTATGTTGCCAATAAACTGATGAAAGGCTTCATTGGTAGTGGCAACATCGACAGTAACTCTAGGTTGTGTATGGCTTCAACCGTGGTCGGGCATAAGCGAGCATTTGGCGCAGACACAGTACCGGTGTGCTACGAAGATCTCGAGCAAGCCGAACTCGTCGTGATTACAGGCTCCAACCTAGCATGGTGTCACCCGGTACTTTTCCAAAGATTAAGAGCCGCGAAACAAGCCAACCCTGCATTGAAAGTTATCGTCATCGACCCGCGTTATACCGATACCTGTGAAATCGCAGACATTCACTTGGCATTGGAATCAGGCTCAGACGTCGCATTGTTCAATGGTTTATTGGGTTACCTCGATGATAACGACAAGCTAGATGCAGACTACATAGAAAACCACACCCAAGGCTTTACTGAATCGATTCGATCTGCGACTCACTACCGTTATACAGAGTCAGGTTATACCGAATCAGGCTGGGGCGACAAAAGTGTTCCTGAACTTACAGGGTTAACAGAGCAGCAGCTAAAACAGTTCTACAGTTTGTTTGCATCGAACGAGAAGGTGCTAACCATTTACTCCCAAGGCGTGAACCAATCGACACAAGGGTGTGACAAGGTGAATGCGATTATTAACTGCCATTTAGCCACCGGGAAAATTGGCAAGCCGGGCATGGGGCCATTCTCTGTAACGGGCCAGCCGAACGCGATGGGCGGACGTGAGGTGGGCGGTTTAGCCAATACCTTAGCGGCGCACTTTGAATTTGGTGACCCGCAATCACACCAAACCGTGAGTGAATTTTGGCAGACCGACAACCTAGCAACACATGCGGGTTTAAAAGCGATTGACCTGTTTGATGCCATGAATGAAGGCAAAATCAAAGCCGTGTGGATCATGGCAACCAACCCTGTTGTGAGCCTGCCTGATAGCGAAAAGATCAAAGCGGCATTAGAGAAGTGCCCGTTTGTGGTGGTGTCGGACTGCATTGCTGATACAGAAACCACACGCTTGGCCGATGTAGTGCTGCCCGCACAAGGGTGGAGTGAAAAGTCGGGCACTGTGACCAACTCTGAACGCCGAATCTCACGTCAACGCCGCGTGTTACCAAGCCCAGGGGAAGCCAAACCCGATTGGTGGATATTAAAAGAAGTCGCACAAAAAATGGGATTCAACGAGCAATTCGAGTTCCGCCACGAAGGTGAGATCTTTAAAGAGTATTGCGAGATGACAGCGCTCGGCAATGAAACAGGTAAAGCGCGTGACTTGTGCTTAATTGGACTCACGCAACTGGATGAAAAAGGCTATGGCGAACTCACTCCACAGCAATGGCCAGTACTTGAGTATCAACCAGAGATCATCGAACAGCGCATGTTCACCAATGGTGAGTTCTTTACCGAATCAGGCAAAGCGCAGTTTATTGCAGTTGAGCACGACAAACCGATTGCCGATACCAGTCTTGAATTCCCGCTTATCATGAACACAGGTCGAATCCGAGACCAATGGCACACCATGAGCCGCACAGGCTTGGCTGCGGGTTTAGGTGAACACACCCCAGAGCCGTTTGTTGCCATGCACCCAGATACGGTTGCAGAGCTTGGTTTAGATGAATTTGGGCTAGATGCCTTCAACCACGCGACTATAAACCCAGTGGTGAAAGTGCGCAGCGCACAAGGCGAGTGCCAAGCGCGCTTAGTGGTAACCAAAGAGATGCGCCGTGAACAAGTTTTCATGCCTATCCACTGGAACGCACCGACCGCCAAAGACAGCAAACCGTGTGACTTGATCTTGCCTCATACCGATGCTGCTTCAGGCCAACCAGAGTTTAAACACACACCTGTTGTCGTAGAGCCGTGTGGTTATCGCAGCGAAGCGGCACTGGTCAGTGATAAGGTGATGGATTGCAGCGGCTTTGATTATTGGGTTCGCCAAAGAGTGGAGGGCGGTTTTCTGTATCGCATCTCATCATCTAAGAACCCTATGGAGCTGGTTATTCAGCTTGCTAATACCCTCGATGCCTTGCCAGAACCTGACGCAGAAGCGATTAAATCACTCCATTACCACGGCAATAAATCATTCAAGAACTACGGCTCTGCCAAGCTGGGTCAATCTGGTGTAAAGCAAGCCTTCGTGGTGAACAGTAAGCTAGACCATCAAAGCATCGACTGGCTGGTGGAATGCCTAACCCGAGAAGCCGATGAAGAGTTCGAAGCCGAGTTTTTGAGCACTATGGCGAAGTAGTTACTACCTCCCGCTCATCATACCTATAGCAAAAACGCCGACAATCATGTCGTAATGCCGATCAGTTAAAGCCAAAGCGATCGGTTGAAGGATCCTTCAGAGCTGTC